>CACFFD010000077.1 GCA_902565595.1 Actinomycetota bacterium | reverse complement strand
TCCGGCAGCATTTTTCCCTTCAAGAAAAGCTTGAGATGGAGGTTCTATTTCATTAATGGGAATTGAGTCTCCAGCACAAGCATATACTCTGACAGAGGTTACCTCTTCTACTTGGGAGGGGATGACGGTTGGGGCCTGATCTTCTTCATCGAATTTTTCAAAAAGGTAAATTGCGAGAAGTATTACTCCTCCGAGAATCAATAGAGAAACGAGGCTGCCGACAATAACTCGAGGCCAGTCTGTTCCTAGGTAGTAATCATTAGGGTGATAATACCCAGCAGGTGTTCTACGTGATCGAGGTCTTGATGGGGGGAGTGGAGCTCTTTGAGTAGTGGGTAAATCTGAAGGTGCTTTTTGTTCGTAGGATGGAAGAGGTGGGCTTACTGGACTTTCTTGAGATTGAAGAAACTCAAGGTTGAGCTCTTCCGGTTGGCCATCAGAAACTTCAGGGAAAAGACCAATTCGATCATCGGTAATGCCATTTTCATCTATTTCTTCGTTCTCATCCAGATCCATATTTCTTAAGTCTTGCCGAAAAACATGCGTAGGTGATACATATCGGTTCTAATTAGTATCCAAAATATATAACAGGAAAGGATAAGTATGAGTCACTCAATAGAAGTGACTTTTACCTCGAGAGTCCCTCCAGGAGCTTCGTAGGTGACCGTCTCACCGATGCGTGCTCCGATCAAAGCTTCACCTAAAGGAGAGGTTGGGGAGATTACCTCGACGTCCTCCAACCGCTCCTCAATGGAACCTATTAGGTATTTCTCAGAGTCCTCATCACCTGCATAGCAAATGGAAACTATGGATCCAGCTTGAACACTGTCGCTACCGGAGACCTCAACTACAATTTCTGCGTTCTCGAGAATGGATGATAAGTGTGCTATTCGACCTTCCATTTTTCCTTGCTCTTCTTTTGCCGCATGGTAATCACCGTTCTCGGATAGGTCTCCGAGTTCACGCGCAGTTTCAATTTTCCTTGCAATGTCGATTCTTCCCGCTGTGGTTAGATGCGTGTATTCCTCCTGTAGCCGGTCATATGCTGCTTGTGAGAGTTGTTGAATTTGTGCCATAACAATGAGGTTACCTTGTCTTAAGCGTTTCGATTCGCGATTTCCCAAGCGAGACTAATAGCAGAGCAAAAAATCTCTAAATATTGACGAAATAGGAGACCTAGTGAGTCATAAAGTTGGTGTAATAGGCGGTGATGGGATCGGCCCTGCGGTTATAGCAGAGGGGCTGAAAGTGATAGAAGCTGCAGGGGTGAACCTAGAGATCCACAACTATGACCTCGGTGGGGAACGCTACCTCCGAGATGGCACTGTGCTCCCAGATTCAGTCTTGGAAGAATGGAAAGATCTTGATGTTTTGTATCTCGGAGCAGTCGGTACTCCTGATGTACCTCCCGGACTTATAGAACGTGGCCTACTTCTCAAAATGCGGTTCGAATTAGATCTCTACATTAATCTTCGCCCATTTGTTACTGCTGAAGACGAAAGTAGTAGCGGCCATGATTTTATGGTTATCCGCGAGAATACTGAAGGCACTTACGCTGGTGAAGGTGGGTTTCTCCGGAAAGGCACCCCATATGAAGTCGCAACCCAAGGTTCAGTGAATACACGCCATGGAGTGGAGAGGTGTATCAGGTACGCTTTTGAACTAGCGAGTTCCAGAGAACAGAAACACTTAACACTTGTTCACAAAACAAACGTCTTAACATTTGCAGGTAACCTTTGGGAGCGGACATTCAATACTGTCGGAGACGAATACCCGAGTGTTGAAACAGCTTATAATCATGTGGATGCAGCGTGTATTTACTTTGTTGAGAACCCGCAGCGTTACGATGTGATAGTTACGGATAATCTTTTCGGGGACATCCTTACTGACTTAGGAGGAGCTATTTCTGGAGGAATCGGCCTTGCAAGCTCCGCAAACCTTAATCCAGAAAGAACTACTCCTTCAATGTTTGAGCCAGTTCATGGCTCAGCACCCGATATC
>CACFFD010000076.1 GCA_902565595.1 Actinomycetota bacterium | reverse complement strand
CTGGTTCTGGACCTTCGACTGGGCTTCTCCTTCTTCACGCTCTTCGATAGTCTCGCCGACGCAAAGTATCGGGGTCATGGAGTGTTTAAATACTGATTTGATCTTGGAATTGACCATTTCGTTGTCTTCACCGAAAACTTCTCGCCGTTCAGAATGGCCGACGATGACCAACTTGACATTTAGTTTTTCGAGCATCCCTGGTGAAACCTCTCCGGTGAATGCCCCCTTTTCTTCAAAGTGGCAATGTTGAGCACCTAGGAAGACAGGAATCCTGTCTGATTCTAAAACAGTTTGGACAGAGCGGAGATCCGTAAAGGGCGGATGCACTGAAACATCGCAAGCTTGATAGTCATTATCATCGAGCTGATAAGAAAGGGTTTGAACAATTTGGATAGCTTCAAAGTGATTTAGATGCATTTTCCAATTTCCGCTGATCAGTGGTTTCCGATTCAAGTTCTTTACTCCCTAGCTAAGTGAAGGTATTTCATAACATACCTTACAGTGATGTCCTTAAGGCAATAAGACCTGGAAGATCTCCCTTTTCAATCAATTCAAGGCTTGCCCCTCCACCGGTTGAAACATGGTCCATTTGGTTTTCAAGATTGAACTGCTTCGCCGCTGCCGCACTGTCCCCACCGCCGACAACAGTGAAAGCAGCATTGTTTTCTGCCATACATAAAGCAACGTGCTTTGTTCCAGCTGCGAAGCGCTCATCCTCAAATACCCCCATAGGGCCGTTCCATAAGATTGTCCTTGCCTCAGCGATACGATCACCGAATTCTGCTGCTGTTCCTGGGCCAATATCTAACCCCATCCAACCCTTTTGGATTTCTACTCCTACTTGCCTGACGACTCCTCCACAAGCTGGATCTCCGATTTTTCCATCGCTATCCATTGCAGTGATGTCATGAGGAAGGCGAATAGGTGACCCGCTCTCTAGTAGCTCACGGCAATAGTCAACATAGTCTTCCTCTAATAATGATGCTCCGACTTCGTGACCCTTTGCTTTAAGAAATGTGAAGCACATGCCTCCACCTATGATCAATTCGTCCACTACTTGGAGGAGAGCATCAATCACCCCGATCTTGTCACTGACTTTTGAGCCGCCGAGGATAGCGACAAATGGTCGCCGCGGCGAAGTACGAAGTTGGCTCAGCACTTCAACTTCTTTGAATAACAGTCGCCCCGCGGCTGATGGCAATACTTTTGGGGGGCCAACGATAGATGCATGCGCTCTGTGGGAAGCCCCGAACGCATCGTTAACATATGCATCTTGGCCCGAGATCAAGCTGTCTACAAAGGATTGGTCGTTGGCTGTTTCCCCTTTGTTGAATCGTAGGTTCTCGAGAAGCTCCACATCAGGTACTAGTTCTTGAAGTCGTTCTCGAACCGGTGCCATTGTGTATTTTTCATCTGGCACTCCATTAGGTCGACCTAGATGACTACAAGCTGTCACTTTTGCTCCCGCTTCGAGCAAGTATCTCAGAGTGGGAATAGCGGCTCTTACCCTGAAATCGTCAACAATCGATCCGGCGTCAATCGGGACATTGAAATCCGCACGCACGAGGACATTTTTCCCGCTTAAGTTACCTAAATCCTCTAGGGAAGGAAGATCCACTTATTCAACTTTCATGAAAGTCAGCGCCTCTTCGACTTCTTTGAACGGCGGGTTCCGACAATTTTGGTTAAGTCAACTAGCCGATTCGAATATCCCCATTCGTTGTCGTACCATCCACATATTTTTACTAGCTTTCCTTGTGTCATTGTTAATCCAGCGTCAAAAGTACAGCTAGCTGGAGAGCCGACAATATCAGCGCTGACGAGAGGATCTTCGCTGTAATCTAAGACTTTTCTCATTGGGCCTTTACTCGCTGCTTCTTTAAACGCTGCGTTTACGGCTTCGACAGTAGGAGTTTTTTTAAGTAGCCCAGTGAAGTCTGTCACTGATCCATCGGGGATTGGGACTCGCATAGCTATCCCGTCTAGCTTTCCCTGCATTTTCTTCAAAACCAGACCAGTAGCTCGAGCTGCTCCCGTGCTTGTCGGAATGATATTCACAGCGGCGGCTCTTGCCCGTC
>CACFFD010000075.1 GCA_902565595.1 Actinomycetota bacterium | reverse complement strand
AGCTCGGTTTATGCGGGAAGAAGGATCGTCCAACTCCCCAATTTTGATGCCTCAAGCTGGATCGATCTAGCTATAGCGGAATCAATTACTCATGCGATGGTTGTTCCTACCATGCTCTCACGGATTGTTGAGGAGTTAGAGAACCGTCCCGGCGTCTCGATAGATTCGCTGCGAGCTCTTTCATATGGGGGCGGCAAAATGCCCCGCTCAGTCATTGAAAAAGCCCTTCATTTATTTCCGAATACAAACTTTGTCAATGCCTATGGCCTCACGGAAACAAGTTCCACTATTTCTGTTCTCGGCCCCGAAGACCATCGCGATGCTTTAAAAAGTGATGAGGAAGTAGTTCGACGACGTCTATCGTCTGCTGGGAAACCACTGCCAAATCTTGAAGTATCTATTCGAGACGAAGAAGGGAAAGTTCTTCAACCCGGCGTATCAGGGGAAATATGGGTCAAAGGAGAGCAGGTCTCTGGAGAGTACCTCGGTCATGGAACGAAACTAACTGACGATGGATGGTTCCCTACCAACGACGGCGGTTTTCTAGATGAGTCGGGATATTTATTTGTTGAAGGACGCATAGATGACATCATTATTCGTGGGGGTGAAAATATTTCACCTGGAGAGATTGAAGAAACTCTTCTAACGCATTCAGAAATACGAGATGCGGCAGCATTTGGAATACCAGACACACAGTGGGGAGAAGTTATTGTTACTGCAATAGTTACTTCCGGCGAGAGTGATTTATCAGCTGCTGAAGTTAAGGAATTTGTAAAAAATCAACTTCGTTCTTCACGAACGCCGGATCACGTAGTTATCGTGGACGAGCTCCCATATAACGAAACTGGAAAACTTCTTCGGAGAGTGCTGAGGGAGAACTTAAGTAGCCTCTCAATTGACGAGGGTTAATGTGGGGGCTTTCAAACTATGAAGTTTGATGATGCTCTCGATTACATTCGAAATCCGTACGTTACTGAAGAAATCTACGGAAAAGAGCAACGGATACTGCATATTGAGCTTAACAATGATCCAGAAAGCGTAACTCTTGAGAAAGCTAAAGAGTTTTTTAAATATTCTAAGCTGCTGAATCTAGTCACTATCGCATCTGGAGATGACAGAGTCAGCAATATCGCTGATGATGCTCTAAGTGCTTTTGACCTTGCATTCACTACTTCGAGCACACAGTGTGAAGCTTTGATACAAGTTTCAGACGTCGATGAAGCAATCTCTGGAATTGAAGCATCAGTAATAAGTAATCCGGAATCCTCAATTATGCTCGTGCAGCTTCTGCGTCAGCGCGCATATTTGGATGTGGCTACAGGATTAGTTTCAGAATCTACAGTCTATGCCACGCTGCAAGGAGGGCCGGAGTTCCAAACTTGGATTTCTGAGCGCGATGCTCTCCCTGAAAACAACTCTTCAGCCTCTACTGTTCTTAGCAACCGTGATGGTTCCGTATTGACAATTTCACTTAATCGGCCGGATAAAGCTAACGCTTTCTCGGCTGCCATGCGCGACGAACTGGTAGAGCAGTTGCGATTCGCTGCTGCTGACACAAGCATCCAGCAGGTAATTACCGCAGCTGTAGCGAGTCAAATTTCTGATGGGGCTGTTGCTTTGATGGTCGCAAGTGAAAGAGCTGTAAAGGAACACGGTTTAAAACCGAGGGCTCGTATCCATCACATAAGTGTCCGTGGAGATGACCCTATTTACATGCTTACTGGCCCGATTCCAGCGACAGAATACGCATTGGCCAAGACAGGAATGACTGTCGATGATTTTGATTTATTCGAATGTAACGAGGCTTTCGCCCCAGTTCCGATTGTTTGGATGCGTGAACATAATATTCCACATGAAAAAGTGAATGTTAATGGCGGTGCCATCGCACTAGGCCACCCATTGGGATGTACGGGGGGTCGGTTAATGACTACATTGCTAAATGAGCTCGAGCGATCAGGTGGTCGATTTGGTTTACAAACTATGTGTGAAGGTGGCGGCCAAGCCAACGTAACCATTCTCGAATGTCTCTCCTAGGGGAAAATTAGTATTCTGTCGGGAACGAAGGGACAACCTTGTCAATGAGTTTCCAATCTAAAGCTGTTTGTGAATCGATGCTTTCCCCGCTGA
>CACFFD010000074.1 GCA_902565595.1 Actinomycetota bacterium | reverse complement strand
AGCAGATATGACAGTAACCGAATCAAACACAACCCTTAAAGAGGGAAGAGTAGTTTCAATCGCAGGACCGGTGATTGACGTTGAGTTTCCTCAAGATGCTCTTCCAGAGATAAATACAGCTTTGGCCTTCGAGGTTATCGTCGATGGTGAACCAACTACCGTCATGGCTGAGGTAGCTCAACAGATTGGTGATAGCAGAGTCCGAGCTGTGTCTTTGAAACCAACCGATGGACTAACTCGAGGAACAGCTGTTCGTAATACAGGATCAGGTATAGAAGTTCCTGTCGGTGATGTAACGCTAGGGCATGTGTGGAATGTGATTGGAGAACCACTCGACGTAGATGCCTCAACACTGGAAATCGATGAGAAATGGGAAATCCACCGACCCGCCCCAGATTTTGACAGTCTGGAACCCTCAGCAAAAATGTTCGAGACCGGCATCAAAGTAATCGATCTTCTCACGCCATATAAAGAAGGCGGTAAAATTGGTCTGTTCGGTGGAGCGGGAGTTGGGAAGACAGTCCTCATCACCGAGATGATTAACCGAGTTGCAACACAACATGGTGGTGTGTCCGTATTTGCCGGAGTAGGTGAGAGGACAAGAGAAGGAACGGACCTATTCCTAGAGATGGAAGAATCCGGAGTTCTAGATAAAGCCGCATTGGTCTTCGGCCAGATGGATGAGCCGCCTGGAGTTCGCCTCCGTATAGCTTTGGCAGGGGTAACCATGGCCGAATATTTTCGCGATGTCCAAAATCAAGATGTCCTCTTGTTTATCGATAACATTTTCCGTTTCGTTCAAGCTGGCTCAGAAGTATCTACGCTGCTTGGACGGATGCCTTCGGCTGTTGGGTATCAACCTACACTTGCTGATGAAATGGGTGAGCTTCAGGAACGCATCACGTCGACAAGAGGAAAGTCGATTACTTCGCTTCAAGCAGTTTATGTTCCAGCTGATGACTACACAGACCCTGCCCCATTCACGTCCTTTACCCACTTTGATGGCACAACGGAATTAAGCAGGGATATTGCATCGCTTGGAATCTATCCAGCTGTTGACCCGCTAGCCTCTACTTCAACTATTCTCTCCCCAGAGGTTGTCGGTGATCGCCACTATGCTGTGGCCAGACGAGTGCAGGAAATTCTCCAGCGTTATAAAGAGCTCCAAGACATTATTGCTATTCTCGGCCTTGATGAATTATCAGAAGAAGACCGAGTAACGGTTGACCGAGCAAGAAAAGTTGAAAGATTCTTATCCCAGCCGATGTTCGTCGCTGAGATCTTCACCGGCCAACCCGGAGTCTTCACTGGTATCGAAGATACCATTTCTTCATTTGAGGCTCTGGTTCAAGGTGATCTTGATCATGTCCCAGAACAAGCCTTTTATATGGTTGGTGGAGCAGAAGAGGTTGAACGGAAAGCTGCTGAATTAGAGGCTAGTTCATAATGACAATATGTTTTACTCGTGCAAGGGAACCTTATGTCATTGCGCGTTGAATTAGTTTCCCCAGAACGCATAGTCTATGAAGGAGAAGCTGAATTAGTTATAGCTCGAACAACTGACGGTGAAATCGGGTTTCAACCTGGGCATGTCCCATTTGTGGGAAATCTAGTTTCGTCAGTGATCCGAATAGCCTTAAGCGATGGAGGAGTTCAACGCATAGCAGTTCACAGTGGATTTGTTGAAGTTTCAGATAATCATGTTGCTTTACTATCCGACGTAGCAGAGCTTGCTGAGGATATCGATACAGAACGCGCGAAAAACGCTCTCGACCGAGCCAACGAGATTCTTGCAGGGGACAGTGAAAACGAAGAAGCCTTAATGGCTTTGCAGCGAGCAGAGGTTCGTTTACTAGCCGCTGACGCGGCTTAAGCTAGATCGCCTCTAATTGTTTGGGCCAAATCCAGGTTTCACTATCTCGGAGTATGCTTCATCACCTAATCTTGCTCTGATAGCCGGCTCAAAATCTGGAGCTCTTCGAAGCGTGTGCCCTCCATCGACAGCAATATTTTGCCCAGTCACCCACGAGCTTGCATCACTAGCTAGCCAAACGACAGCATCTCCTACTTCCTCCGGCTCTCCGACTCTCCCTAAAGCCATGTTCTTTCGATAGTCATCGATCATGTTAGGCATATGATCGAACATCGCAGCAGTTGCCTCAGATCTAACAATCCCAGGGCGAATCGAATTGATTCGGATTCCAAATCCTCCAAGTTCATCTGCTGCAC
>CACFFD010000073.1 GCA_902565595.1 Actinomycetota bacterium | reverse complement strand
ACCAGAAGAAGATCTTAGTGTGTTAAGTTCGTGCCCATCTACCAGCGAGATGGTGGAAGGGGGATATATGAGGCACTTGCCGAAGCCACCATAATCTGTTGTTGAACAAGACAGGGGTGTGCCGGCATCTGTTCTCTGGGTTCTTTCGAATTCCTCAACAGTGCGAAGCGCACCCTTGTCGGTTTTTTGGCCGCTTTCACGTTAGGACTTAAGTCCTACAAAGAAGGGACATGAGGCCTACGAGCTATTGCTTATTCCTCTCTTAAATGGAAGATATACATAACAGCTACCCTCTAGGTCGAAGAAGTCCCAATGCATTCAGCGGGACTTCTTCCCTTTTTTCGTCCTACCCCATCGCTACGCTAATCGGCATATGAACTGCCACTGTGAACATTGCCAAACTGGATCTTCCTACATCCGATTTCGATGGCACTTACGAGAGAGCTTACGAAACAATGATGGCTGGGCTATGAAAAAAGCGAAGCTCTGCCTTCATTATGAAGAAATCTCTATCGGCCCAGTGATTAACCTACGGATCCGAGATGACGATGGCCCCTCATATACAGCGTTCTACGAAATCACGCTTTCCTACCTCACAGCAATGTTTATTGAACAAGTTGTAATCTGGTGGCTGCACTTGCGTGGTAACACAGAACTTGCAGCATCAGGCCTTTACAAACGAATGAAGGATAGTGAGAAACTGTCGGGCCTGTGGCCACCGTATTCAACTTTCTCAACTTCAGGCGAAGCTATTGCGATCGAAGGAAAACTTCATATCATAAAAATGGCAGGAGCTGACCCCGCTACGCTCCACTGGCAAATCTTAAAATTCTTAACCCCACTGCCAAACAGCCCCACTCCCAAACAGTATGTTGTAGCTGGAGACTATGGGAAACGGGGTCGATACGACCCTGGACCCGTCTTTGGTTGGGGCACCCAATTATCTGACCTATACCCAATAGAGCTCCAAGAAATGACCCCACCAGAAGCGATTTGAAAAACCCTATAATTTTAAAGAAATGGAAAATATCTTCGCCGCCATGGACCTGCTGAAAGCCCTACATGTTGGGTGGAACACACTCACGTCGCTAAGCTAGTGGGTCATTGCAAAATTGAGCACTCGGGGATGGTGTAATTGGCAACACAACTGGTTCTGGTCCAGTCATTGGGGGTTCAAGTCCTCCTCCCCGAACAGATAGTATGAAAATGTCCAGCCCCGTTCGTCTAGCGGCCTAGGACGCCACCCTCTCAAGGTGGTAGCACGGGTTCAAATCCCGTACGGGGTACAAAAGGTTGGCTTGATCACTTACTTAAAGTACTAGCCCTACGAAAGCCAATTACTCTCCCCACTGCAGTACCCACTGTTTCTCGGATAAGTTGGCTAAACGAACTCGGCAAATCCGTAGGTGAGAACCACGCTTCCAACCCGACCTCACGGGCAATTTCTTTCGCTCGAAGTGCGTGATAAGGGTCTGAAACAAGAATAACGTTATTACCAATCCCTCTATCACTAAGAGCGTTCGCTGTTGCGCTTAGCGATTCGAAGGTATTGCTCCCATCAACAACAACCAGAATAGAGCTCTCTGGAACCGAGCGCTCAAGTAGGTATGTTAGTCCTGCGTACGCTTCAGTAAAACGGTCTCCTGTTTGCTTCGACCCAGTTGTGACAATAATTGGAGCGAGTCCCTCCTCATATAATTTAAGCGCTTGCTCAAGCCGCGCTTCAAGAACAGGCGATGGAACCCCATCCCATTGAGCTGCCCCAAGGACAACAATTGCATCAGCTGGACGCGCCTGATCTTGACTACTATTTAGCCAAACTTGAAAAAAGATAATTAACAGATACGAGAAGAACAAAAGAAAGATAGAGAGCGCAGCAACAGCAACAAATCTTCGCAATTGAGCTGTTTGATTATTTTTTTTGGTCAACATGTTCCTTTTTTATTTCCCGAAAATAAAACAGGGCATGATTTACACCTACCCCAAATTTGATCTAGCTCTCTCTAAACGTTTAAGCACGAGTTCCCGACTTAGATATGCCATGGGTTCAAAAAGAGGAAGTCCAGTCCTACGACCTGTCACCGCAATTCGAATAGGTACCTGGGATTTCACCTTCAAAGCATCGCCAACATCTTGGACCTCGCTAGCGAGAGTTTCTGAGTCCCACTGGCAATCCTGAAATCTATTGATAGCCATTTCAAGGACCTCTGGAACCAACTCACCTCCCATTGCTTTCGCAATTTTAAGGATCTCCTTT
>CACFFD010000072.1 GCA_902565595.1 Actinomycetota bacterium | reverse complement strand
AAGAGAACGTGCCCTCCTAAGTCCCATAGGAAGCCTCGATCGTCTATCGCTGTTGATGCTAATCCACCGAAATGGCCATCCTTTTCTAATAGAACCCAATTTTTATATTTAAGTTCGAGGAGTCGATGCGCAGCACCCAGACCTGTTGGGCCGCCTCCGATAATTGCAATACGAGGCTCAGTCATGAGAAAGACCTAGAGATTCGGATAAGTTGAAACAGGGACTTTACTGCATTTGTAAATGCTGAAAAATCATTTAGTGAAGCTACCCCATGAGTTCGAGGTTCAAATGAGATAGGTAGCTCAACGACCCTGGCATTGGTTTTTGCAAGTGCTCCGCTAATTGCAATGTTAGGGGCAAAGGTGTCACGGGGGATATTCTCAATTATAGGGGTAAGGGCATCAGAGCGAATTAGCCTATAGGGAATGTTTACGTCATTAAGGCGGCAACTAAAGAGTGTCCTTGTTATGAGTTTTGCCATTCGGCTAATAAAATTTCGCACGAAAGATTGTTGACGTCCGACTCTGAAACCGAGCACAGCATCCTTCTCATGTTTAGCATTCCAAAAGGTATCAAAAGCCTCCGCAGGTAATTCATTGTCGCTGTCAACCTGCAAAACCCATTCGGCTAATTTTGAAGCTTGATGGTAGCCACGAAGGATTGTTGGCCCATGCCCCTCATTCTCTTTGTTCGTAATCTGCATTGGTTCCCGTTCAGGAAATTCTGACAGAACTTTTTCAGTTTCATCCTTCGATCCATCATTGAGAACTATTAATAGATAATCAATTCCGAGATCGGCTAGGACCTTAGTCCAAGACTTTATGCAGCTCTTTATGTTCTTCTCTTCGTTGTATACCGGAATCACAACAGCTAAGTCAACAGGTTCTTTTTTCAATTTATGACTTCCGCCTTGGATCTCGAGAATTCGGCTCTCGGTTAATGTCGCAGCATTCGGGTGAGCAAATCCAAGGAGCTCCTATATCAGCTATTGGTTCCTTTCCCTCCGAAGCTTCCTCAATCAGCTCTCGGATCATAGATATAAATGTTTTATGCAGGCCCACTGTCGGAGCTCTGAGCATTTGGATTCCCTTTTCCCTTGCGTGGCTAGCGGCCTGAGTATCAAGGTCAAATTTCACTTCCATATGGTCTGAAATAAACCCTATTGGAACAACGACAACGTTTTTTATCTTCTCCGTATCGATTTCATCGAGGTAATCGACTATGTCCGGTTCGAGCCACGGGACTGCAGGAGGGCCACTTCTGCTTTGAAAAACAAGATCCCATTCTAGGTTTGGGGAGATTCGTTGAATCATTTCATTTGCGATAGCCAGTAGTTGGGAAGTATATGGACTTGTTTTTTCCCACGCTTTCGGTATGGAATGGGCGGAGAAAAGAAACTTTGTATTTTTCCAGCTCTCAGCGGGGATTTTGGACAAGGTTTTCTTGATCTGGCTTTCAACTGCCGAAAGGTATTTTGGATGATTCCAGAACAATCTGATTTTGTCGATTGTAAGGTCATTAACTTGGATACTATCGATAGCCATTTTGATGTCTTCTTGGTACTGGCGGCAACCTGAGTATGAGCCAAACGCGCTTGTAACAAAAGCTAGAACTTTTCGATGGCCGTCATTGACAATTTGTTTGATTGTGTCTTGAAGGAAAGGTTTCCAGTTTCGGTTTCCAAAATAGATGGGCAGCTTTGAATTATGACGACGTAGCTCTTCTTCGAGGGCGGCAATCAAGTCCCGATTCTGCCGGTTTATTGGGCTTACTCCGTCAAAAAGGTCGTATTGCGCCTGAACCTCACGTAAGCGTTCAGGGGGCACTGCCTTCCCAGACGTAACATTCTTTAGAAACGGAATTACATCCTCTTTCGATTCTGGCCCTCCAAAAGAAAGCAGGAGTACTGCTTCGTATTTAGGCATGAATTCCTTCCTGGCAAGAGGGACAAAACCAAATTGACCTTCCTGCTATAGTGCTTTGCATAATGTATGTGCTGCACCTCCTACAGGGCAATCCACCTCTTTTGTAGGTGTAGAGAGCATTCTCGGCAAGAGTTTTCTTTGTAACACGACCACCATGGTCATCAGGTGTTATGGTCACAATCCTATTCCAAGTTTTACCTTTACGAAGAAGCACAACTGCAGTATCCCAGATTTCTTCGGCTTTTGTCTCTGTGAGTTCTTTCCCCTTGATTTCCGGGTGAATTCCATTCAGGAAGAGTATTTCTGAACGGTAAACGTTTCCAATGCCAGCAATTATTTCCTGTTTGAGCAGAGCAGAAC
>CACFFD010000071.1 GCA_902565595.1 Actinomycetota bacterium | reverse complement strand
AGGCAGCAGACTGGATTGTCCAAAATCAATCAGCTGATGGACGGTACCTCTACGAGGTAAAGATAAGCGATACAGGGTCCCCAACTCTCTCCGGCGAATACAACCTTGTTCGACATGCTGGAACCACAATGGCTCTATACCAGATGGTGGAAGCAGGCGAGCCGCAGTACTTAGAGGCAGCAGATGCGGGGCTTCAGTACCTACTAGATCGTTCAATAGTCACTGATGAAATTCTTGTAGTGGCTGAGGGTTCAGCAAATGCAAAACTAGGTACGGCTTCATTAGTTGCTATCTCTTTAATTAAAAGAAGAGCCGCTACGGGTGATAGTAAATACGACCCAACATTGATAATGCTAGGAAATTTTATCATCACAATGCAGCGAGAAGATGGGAGCATGCTGTACTTATGGGACCAACAAACAAGCTCTCCTGTCCCTGGCGTAACATCCTTATTTGCCACTGGTGAGGCTCTTTGGGCAATAGCTAGCCTTCACAATCTATTTCCCGAAAAAGGTTGGGATGAGGCGGCATTTCTAACATTGGATTACATGGCGATCCAACGGGATAAAGATGAGAACGTTTGGCCAAGACCATGGGCAGATCAATGGGCCGCCTATAGCCTCAACGAAATGTCCGAATGGGGTTTGAGCGAAATTCACGTCAACTACGCTAGAGAGCTCGCAGCACAGTTTGGAATTGCAGTGCGATGGGAATCACAACGCAATGGAGGCTTGGATGGCCTTGTCCATTCACCTGAACCAATAGCTGCTGGGCAGGGAACTTGGGTCGAAGCAGTTGGGATGTTGTACCAGTTGGCAGAAGATGAACCACGTCTAGAAGACCTCAAGATTCCATTGAAGAATAGATTACTATGTGCCGCAGGGAGAATGCGAGTGAAACAGACAACAGGGACTGGAGTTGTAGAGTTCGATGGTGCGTGGTTCACCAATGGTGTCACTCGAGTCGATGGACAACAGCACGCATTAAGTGGATTGCTGTTCGCAGCTTCATCAATAGATGAATGAGCGGCAATAAAACAAAATAGAAGGAGATGTAGATTATGGACAGTTCATTAGCAGTAGTCCTCTCATTGGTTATCACTGTAAATCCAGCAACTATCTGCTGGCAGAACAATCCCCTCTCTTTTAGGAACAAGCAAATACGCTTTGTAGTTTTTACATTTTTGAGCTGCTGCCTCTTTGCTCTTGGTTCGCTAGCAGGTGGGATTTTCGATGTCCTTGAGATTTCGTCACCTACATTTCGACTTGGAGCGGCTCTTGTTATCGGATTGAGTTGCGGGAAATGGCTAATAGCTCCGAAATTTGCACCCATTCGCGGAAATTCTCAAGAAGACACGCTGCATGTTGTCCTTCATATGCTTAGCCCAGGACCCGTTTTTGCTGCAATCGCTGGAGGCGGTGATGCTGGAGTCCTACCATTGCTGTGTGCTTGCACAGTTTTGCTTTTGACTCTTGGATTAGCAATTGCTGCAGAAGTTACAAACAAGAACATAAGGGATGCCGTAGCTAGATTCTTTGGGGCCTCGGGAATCGTTGTAGCGGTGATTATAGGTCTCGATGCTGCAAGGACAGTCTAGTGGCTACATTGAGAGATCTGCAGAGTCACATCTTCTAGGCGAGAGAAGAATCTTTCTGCAGACCGGAGCTTGATATATTCGAACCCTCTTACGTCCATAGCAAGAGCTGCCAGTTCAGTAACCAATTCATAGTTACCTTGATTGAGAAGGTCGAAAGCGTTTCTCAATGATGATACGTACTGATCGCGCAACTCTCTCTCAATTTTTCTCACTTCCGCATATCCGAATAGATCAAAGGGGGTGCCGCGAAGGACTTTGCAACGAGCAAGAACTCGCATAAGTGGTTCAGCGAGAACATATGGGATTTTTAGCTTGGTTTTCATTCCCATCGCCCTGAGGAAAGGAGGATGCAAGTGCCATCTCGCTTTGCCAGTTGAACCTTGTAAGTTAAGCATTTCAGATTTTGTTTCTGCGTCCAGGAATAAACGAGCAACCTCGTATTCATCTTTATACGCAGTTAACTTATGAACTCCCCGTGCGACAGTTTCAACTAATTCAGTGACAGCGTCGTTATCTTCAAGACACTGAGCCGCCTTTATAGCTTCTTTGACAGTAATCAAGAACTCTTCAGCGCAGTCACTATTCTGGAATCCAATAAGATCCTGAGAGAGATACCGAAGCAACTCACTAGTAGATGGCGACAGATTCAAGGACTTAATTAGAATCTCGAGTTTCTCCGGCAATTCTTTCAGTTGTATTTTGGG
>CACFFD010000070.1 GCA_902565595.1 Actinomycetota bacterium | reverse complement strand
TTACACTCGTAGGCATTCCGGAACCTTCTAAACGGTATGACGAATACCCTCACCAACTTTCGGGGGGAATGCGACAGCGAGTAATGATCTCAATTGCATTAGCTATCGAGCCTGACCTTCTGATCGCAGACGAACCCACGACTTCCCTTGATGTCACAGTTCAGAAATACATCCTTGACCTACTCGTTGAAGTACAAAAAGAATCAAACATGGCAATGACGATCATCACACACGACTTAGGAGTAGCCAGAGGTCGAGCAGATGAAATTCTAGTGATGTACGGAGGGCGCGTGATGGAACATGCGCCTGCTGAAACACTATTTAATGAAATGTCCCATCCATATACCTCAGCACTTCTGTCATCAATACCAAAACTTGATGACCCAAAACATACCCGCCTAACCCCAATTGAAGGGTTCCCGCCAGACATTGTCGACGGGCCTGCCGGTTGTAAGTTTGCCGCAAGGTGCCAATACGCTCAAGAGAATTGTTTAAATGAAATTCCTGATACAACGTTTAAAGGTGACCACTCTTATGCCTGCTTCTACCCAATTGGAACAGATGAAAACGCAAAGGCGTTCGCGTTGAACTCCGAAAGAGGGCACACAGCAGCGGGGCTCAAGATCAAAGCCAAAGATGAGGTGACCTGATGGCTGGATCTGGAAATAACCACCTTCGAGAGACTACTAACGACACTCTATTGCGAGTTGAAAATCTCGTTGTCGAATTCCCATCAGGACGTCGAAACAAAGTGCACGCAGTGTCAGATATCAGTTTCGATATTTTAGAGGGCGAAACCCTTGGAATCGTTGGAGAGTCAGGCTGCGGTAAATCAACAACAGCAAAGGCAATCATTCAACTCCCGAAACCAACTGCAGGAAAAGTCGAATATCAGGGGATGAACCTAACAGAACTCGACAAGGAAGGAATGAGACAACAACGACCTTCCATCCAGATGATCTACCAAGACCCGATCAGCTCATTAAACCCTAGAAGAACCGTATTTAACATTGTGAATGAAGGAACTCGGGTTTGGTCAACTGAACATGGAACAGCCCAAGAACAAAAAGTAGAAGCGATGATTCAAGCAGTTGGGCTAGACCCTAAAGAAGCCCGGACACGCCGGCCACATGAATACTCGGGCGGTCAATGTCAAAGGATTTCAGTGGCTAGAGCTTTAGTGTTGGACCCTAAAGTCATTATTTGCGATGAACCTGTCTCCTCACTAGATGTCTCAGTCCAAGCAAGAATTCTGAACATGCTTCAGGACATGAAGGAAGCCTATGGGTTAACCCTACTATTTATTAGCCATGACCTTTCTGTCGTAAAAAATGTCAGCGACAGAGTCGCCGTTATGTATCTCGGGAAAATTTGTGAAATAGGTGATGGTGACCTCATCTATGAGAAACCAACTCACCCATATACCCGACTTCTCCTAGCCGCTATCCCAGACCCAAATAACAAACACAAGGACCTCACCGATATTTTAGAAGGAGAGCTTCCCTCCCCTCTTAACCCTCCAAGTGGATGTAGGTTCCGAACTAGATGCCCTCGAGCAACAGAGAAATGTGCTGAAGAAGAACCTGAATTCAGGCAAATAGGAAACGACGACCACTGGGTAGCATGCCACTTTCCTCACCTCGATGGCGAAGAGCTAGAAACAAATGATGAAATCGTATGGCCGCCGGACAGCCAAGAGTGAACTAGCGACTTAGAGAAGTTCAGCTAGTCGA
This sequence comes from Actinomycetota bacterium, assembly GCA_902565595.1. Taxonomy (GTDB): domain Bacteria; phylum Actinomycetota; class Acidimicrobiia; order Acidimicrobiales; family UBA8592; genus UBA8592. Next base: position 643 of record CACFFD010000070.1, on the reverse strand, counting down.
GAAACTGTCTCTTCTCTCGATTCTTCAGGGCCATATACAGCAGCAACTACCTGCGTGGCTCCTGCATCAACATACTCTTGTATACCTTCAGCTACCTGCTCAAATGAGCCAGTAAGAGCGATGTCCCAAGAATTCTCTAGACCTTCACGATCAAGCATCGCTCTATATGAAGGAAGATCACCATAAAACCCAAAATCCCGCTTTGCATGCTCGACTGCTACTTCTTTATCCGTATGAATACAAACAGGGATTGCTGCCACAACTTGCGGCCGTGGTCTATTCTCACTCTCAGCAGCATCATTAATCACAGGCACAACATGATCTTGAATAGTCTTTGGGCCTGTCATCCAAGTCGCAGTCCCATCAGCAGTTTTTCCCACCAACTTAAGCATTTGAGGACCCAGAGCCGCTACCAGAACTGGAGGGGGATCTGCGGGGACATCTATACCTCCCCTGCTGGTCAAATGTTTTCCACCATGAGAGATTGCCCCTTCGTGGAGAAGAGCCATCAAGATCGCGAGATAGTCTCGCATATGACCGACAGGGCCATCAAAGGACATGCCCCACATCCCCTCCACAACTGGCTTATGGGATAAGCCGATGCCCAAGTCCAACCTCCCGCCAGAAACCTGATTAACCGTTA
>CACFFD010000069.1 GCA_902565595.1 Actinomycetota bacterium | reverse complement strand
TTATACATTCTGGTGCTGGTTCATCACCATCTGGGATGGTGTCGTCGTCACAGTCAGCGTCAGTTATACATTCTTCCGTTGGTTCGTTTTGGTCACCGATAGTATCGCCATCGCAGTCAGGGTTTGTTATACATTCTGGTGCCGGTTCATCGCCATCTGAAATGGTGTCGTCATCACAGTCGGGGTCATCGGGACATGGGTCTTCTTCGTCAAGGATGAAATCGTCGTCGCGATCCGGTTCGTCATCAAGAATTGATACCTGTACATTCTGCTGTTCGACTGCTGCGAAGTCTTGGTCAGAACCTTGGCTATCAATCTGGACAGTGACGTCTGTTATTTGTGTTTTATCTATTATTTGGTCATCAAGGCCTGTAACTGTTACCTCTTGCGGGGTGTCCCAATTTGCTGGTGTGAACGTTAGGGAAGCGGTTGCTTGTGCTTCCTCAAGGTCTATCACAGTGATATTTAGAATCACATCTGAGATAGGTTCGGCTATAAGTTTTACAGTAAAGACGTCTGTGGAACCTGTCTCGTCTACAATCGTTTCGTTCTCAGTTTCCTCTATTGTGAATCCAGCTACATCATCGTCGAGGTTTGTTCCTGTTACAGTTTGTTCTACCACTGCATCAAAGTCATCATCAGAAGCTGCAGGGTCAATTTCGACTGTAACTTCGAAGGGTAAATCTCCGTCGATACGGAAATCATTGGCTCCGGTCACTGTGACGCTTTGTGGAATATTCCAGTTTTCAGGAGTAAAGGTGAGGACTGTGGTAGCAATGGTTGCTTCGTCAGAAACGCTTTGAACTGCTATTTGGCCGCCTTGTGGGTCAGTTGGTTGTGATATCAGTAATTGTACGTTTGATGTGGGTTGAGCGTTGAGAACGATTGAGAAAGTATCGGTGTCTCCTGCCTCGTTAACAATAGTTGATCCTTCTGTTTCAACGATGGTAAAGCCAGCGATATCATCGTCTAGTGTTGATATTGAAATCTGGTGATCGTTGAGAGTGTCAAAGTTATCGTCGGAGCTTTCATCGTTAATTGCAATTGTCAACGTAGATGGGATAGTTCCATCGATGATGTTGTCGTCGACACCGGTGATGGTCACGGTTTGTGGAGTATTCCAGTTGCTTCCATCGAATGTGAGGACTTCGGTAGCGGTTGCTTCACCGTTATCGTCTGTGGTGATGGAGAATTCTACGGTCGAATCTGGTTCTGCATCGAGAACAACGGTAACGCTGTCTGTAGTGCCATTCTCAGCTACCTCAGTTGAACCATCGCTCTCTACTACTGTAAAGCCTGGGGTGTCATCGTCAGTTGTTGAGGCTGATACAGCTTGATCAGCTACATCATCAAATTCGTCATCAGAATTCGCGGCGTCAACTGCGATGGAGATCGTTGATGATACTGTTCCATCGATACGGAAGTCATCGGCTCCCGTAACTGTGACGGTTTGTGGTGTGTCCCAGTTGGCGTTTGTGAAGGTGAGGGGAGTGTCGACGGTAGCTTCTCCGGTGTCGCCAGATGTGACGGTGAGGGTGACATCGCTTGTTGGTTGAGCATTTAGGACAACGGTGAAGGTGTCGGTGGTTCCGGATTCGGCGACTTCAGTTGATCCGTCAGTTTCAGCAACGGTAAATCCAGGTATGTCATTGTCGATTGTGGTTGCAGAAACTGCTTGATCATCTAATGGGTCGAAGCCATCATCAGAATTCGCGTCGTCAATACTTATTGTCAGTATTGTTATTTGGTTACCATCTACCAGTTGCCCATCGTCAGCACCGGTCACTGTTATTTCCTGAGGGGTGTCCCATTCTGCAGGAATAAATGTGGCAGTACCAACGACAGTTGCTTCGTCGGTGTCTGCTGAAGTTATGGTAAACGCTACGTTTGATGTTGGTTGAGCTGTTAGGACGATTGTGAATGTATCGGTTGTTCCTGACTCGTTAACTTCTGTGGATCCGTCGGTTTCAGTAATCGTATATCCAGGTACATCGTCATCTGTGGTAGTTACCGATATCTGTTGATCGGCGATAGCGTCAAAGTTATCATCAGAAGCTTCTTGGACAATAGAAATTGTTGTTGTCGAGATTTGAGATCCATCTATAACTCCTAGGTCATCCACGCCGTTAGTAGTTATAGTCTGAGGGGTATCCCAATTCTCAGGAGTGAATGTGATTGAATCTAGATCAACAGTCGCCTCATCAAGGTCTGAAGATTCGATAGATAGAACGACATTTGTACTTGGTTGAGCTGTTAGGACGATTGTGAATGTATCGGTGGTTCCTGACTCGTCTACTTCTGTGGATCCGTCAGTTTCAGCAACGGTAAATCCGGCAATATCATCATCTAGAGTCCCTATTTGAACGTTCTGGTCTGCTACTGGGTCGAAATTATCGTCGGAAACTTCA
>CACFFD010000068.1 GCA_902565595.1 Actinomycetota bacterium | reverse complement strand
CAAGGCCTTCAAGGACTTGGATATCTTGAGCACTATACGAATCAGTTGCTTGAGACATTCCTCTTTCTCTCCGCTATTTGCTATATCTTTTGAAATATGCTGATATCCCCAGAAAAATCATGTTTTTTGATGAAAAAGACGTGGTCAGAGGGGTAATTCACAGTAGATACATTCTACCATTAACTAGCTATTTTTGAAGTCTTTAAAGAAGAAACCCGTCTTGTTAATTGGAATGAAGAGAAACTTTAATTTGGGTGATAACTTCATCAGGGAAAAGAGGTTTTATTGCTTTAAGAATGTTCTCTTTTCTCCACTCTACCTCCTGAATTAATCCGGCATCCGAAACTGTAATGGTAAGACATTTATCTTTAACTGTTACTGGAGTGCAAAAAGGGTATAAGGATTCATCAATGATGTTTGGCCACTGTTCAATAATCATTTCAATTGTTGAAAGTGACGTTCCAGACAATCCTTTCATCAACGTGTTTAACGCTACTCTCAACTTTGTTGGTTCGTTAGGTATACCTTCATTCCGAAAAGACATACTCTAATAGTAGGCAATGATGAAACTTGTCAGAACTGATTCTTTATAAGATTTTTCCCTGATGAATATGTATTTGTGTAGAGCTATCTAAGTATTCAGGTTTTGTTGCAGTCGAAATAAAAGTCTGATCAGCTACAAGTAAATCCAGAAGTCCTTTTGCTCTAGTTGAATCTAATTCAGAAAACACATCATCTAAAAGAAGGAGGGGTTTAGTTTGATGAACATTTTCCAATAAGAAATGTCCTGCTATTCGTAACGAAAGAGCAATTGTTCGTTGTTCACCTTGAGATGCGTGTGTTCTCGCCGGTAACCCAGATAAAAAAACATTAATTTCATCTCTATGTGGACCAACTAAAGTTGTTCCTCTCCTTAACTCATCATCTCTAACCTCCTGAAATGCGTTTAATAGGCCCTTTTCTAACCAGGGAGGTTCGTAAGTAAGTTCTAATGACACTTTTCCGCCAGAAAGCTCTAGATATGCTTGTTCAGCATAAGTATTAATTTCCTTTAAAATAGATTTTCGTTTCTGTCCCCATTCTTCACTCAACGAGTGAAGTTTCTCATTCCATACTTGGAGGGTTACTTTAATATCTTCACTTAGACGTCCTCTCGCTTGTTTTAATAAAGCATTGCGTTGCTTTAATACTTGTTCGATATCTATACGAGTTTGGATATTTTTTGGATGGATCTGAACCAATAGGTCATCAATATAATTTCGACGTATGGACGGCCCTGACTTAATTAAATTTAAATCATCGGGTCCAAAGATTGTTATAGGTATCAGTCCATTTAGGTTTCTTAATGGGGTTATTTTTTGTTTATTAATAAAAACCTTATTTTGACGTGCTGTAGAAATTTCTGCTTCAACCAGAAGTTCTCTATTTAGATGCTGAATATCTGCACGAATAATTGCCGTTTCGCACTCTTTTCGAATTAAAGCTTCCGTGGGAACCCCCCGGAATGATCGGGCCATTCCTAGATAACCAACTGCTTCTAATAGATTTGATTTTCCTTGTCCATTATCACCAAGAAGAATAATTTGTCCTTGTGGTAGGGGTAAATTTATTTCTTGATAATTTCGGAAATCTTGAAGCCAAAGGTGTTTGAGATAAACCATTAGCCTTAACGTGGCCTATGAAATACGGACAGGCATAAGTAAATACAAAAACTCTGGATGATCTGAAGCTTTTAAAACAGCTGGTTTCTGATTATCGGTTGTTTCTAGGGTGACTTCTTCACCTGGCGCAATTTCTAAACCTTTGAGAAGATATTCAGCATTAAATGCAATAACTAATTCATCGCCAGAATAGGAAGCGTCAACAATTTCATGAGCTTCACCAATATCTTGCGTTTTAGCAATTAGTTCTAATCCGTTGCTTGACATTTCAAGGCGAACTGGCGTGGCTTCCTGCGCCAACAAACGAACTCTTCTAACTGCATCAAATAACTCTCCCCTATTTGCTGTAAGTTTGTTGGGGTTACTATCCGGAACCAATCTTTGATAGTCAGGAAATTCTCCATCTATTAGACGGGTCGTCATCCGAACATTTTTTTACAACAAATGATGCTTCTCTATCCGATAAATACAAAGATACTTCATCATCTCCTTCTATAAGCCTTGCTAATTCAGTAAGTGCCCTCGAAGGAACAAGAATTGGTGGTTGTCCTTCTAAAAGAGAAGCACCAGGCATATCACGAACAGCTAACCGGTAAGAATCAGTCGCTACAAGACGAAAGCCTTTTTTCTCGGCAACCATATATACCCCGGTAAGAATTGGTCTTGAATCATCTGATGATGCTGCAGGTGTGACTTGCTCAAGAGCTTTAACTAAACTTTCTCCATCAACAGTTACTGGTGATGGAGTAGGTTCTTCAAAATTTGGATACTCGTCTTTTGGTATAGTTCGAAGCGAAAACTCGCTTCTACCTGCAACAACATGGAGATTTGTATCTTCAGCTGTTATATCAACCGCTCCAGGTTCTACTGCTCTAACAACG
>CACFFD010000067.1 GCA_902565595.1 Actinomycetota bacterium | reverse complement strand
AGGACTAGGAGCACTTATACCTTCAGAAGAAACTAGCGAACAGAAGGGTATTCGATTGGGAGGTCCAGGGTATCGAGAGTTACCCATAGGAGCAATAAAAGTGAATCCTTATCAGCCAAGAGATGTGTTTGATGAGGATATGCTTTCGAATTTAACGGCATCTATTCGTGAGGTAGGGGTTTTGCAACCAATTCTCGTTCGTTCTAAGGATTCTGAAACATATGAACTAATTGCAGGCGAAAGACGTTGGAGAGCAGCTAAAAGAGCTGGATTAAGTAAAATTCCAGCAATAATCAGAGATGTTGAAGATCTCACTTCACTTGAACATGCTTTAGTTGAAAATTTACACCGGCAGGATTTAGGAGCCTTAGAGGAAGCTGCTGCTTTTCAGCAATTAATCGATGATTTCGGTTTAAGTCAGGAAGCCGTTGGTCAGCGAGTTGGAAAGAGTCGATCCTCGATTTCTAACTCCCTTAGATTGTTACATCTTCCATCTTCAGTCCAAAATTTTTTACTATTAGGAGAGATTTCTGCAGGGCATGCTAGGGCCTTATTAGCATTAACTTCGCGCCAAGATCAAGACCAGCTAGCTCAACGTATTGTAAAAGAAGGATTATCTGTTCGTGAAGTTGAAAAAATTGTTCGAGAGGGTTCTCCAATCCAGAAGAAAAAACAAACAAGGCGATCTAAGTCAGCTGCTTTTTTGGAAGTAGAACAACAATTATCTGAGCACCTGAATACCACAGTAACTATTTCTACGACTGGGAAACGAGGAAAAATTACTGTCCAGTTTGCTGATTTGGATGATTTAGGAAGGATTTTCTCTGAAATTAAAAAAGCCTAAAAGCCCTGCATACTAAATGGAAATACATTTAAACCACCCTAAACCCTAAAGTAAGAGTTGAGACTTTTAAGTTGTTCAGAGGTTTTTATCCCCAACTTGGGGAAAACCCTGTGATTAGGTAACAAAAAATAGCGTTTAAACAGGGGTTTTAAAGTTTTTAAGTGTTTAAAGATGGAATTATCTCATCCACACATAATTGAGAGGACATTATCCGTCAATATATGGTTCGGTTAGCCATGAAACGATAGCGTCAGCAGCAGCATTAGCTAAATCAGGTCCATGAGCAACAAGTTCGTTAGTTGGACCTATACAAAGAACTATTGCCGGCATCCGAGTCTCTCTTAAGACTTGATTAGCCCTTCCTAATATCTCAAGTGATGACCCTAGGATTGGAAGAAATCGTTCATAAAGAATGTTAGCTAGAGAAATTCCACCAGGGGAGACATATCGTTGATTTGAGAAATATGAAATAGACATAGAGTGCTCAGATGAACTTGTAATTCCGAAATATAGGTCAACGTCGAGAGAATTACACAACTGGGCATGATGATGTTCATCGTAATGAGATATTGTCTCAACTCGTAGATTTTTCGAGGTCAGCTCTCTTGAAAATTCATTTACAATAGAGCCTAAGCCACCTGCTTCTCCAAGAACTACCTGCTGGTTATCAAGATTTATGCTTCTTGTTAATAGGGACTCATGTTCCCGAACTGCCGCTACAGACTGACCTGGACCAATATGTCCAAGACGATTTAGCATATTAAGACTATCTGGGCCAAAAATAGCATCAACTGGAAGTCCAGCATTTCTTTGGAAGTCTCTCACAGCTTGTTCTGTATTTTCGCCAAAGATTCCGTCAACTTGACCAGAATCAAACCCAATGGTTCCTAATCTTTTCTGAAGCTCTGCTATATCATCACCACGAAGCATAGGGCTTTGCAGGTATAGAAGCCGATCTCCAAGTCGATAGCCAGCTTCAATTAGTGCATACCAAGTATTTATATCGCAAACCCCAGTGCTATCAAGATGGCGGGTCTCCTGAAAAGAACGAAGAGAGTTAGCAGTTTCTTGGGTAAATGATGATTCTTCAGTAGGAGCGGGGAAATTTGCTGCCATCAAAAGGCGATGTAAATCCTCTACGATTTTTCCATTGTCCCCAAGTCCAAGCGGTAATTGTTCGCTAGGAAAGCTGTTCATTTTTCTGGTATATCACGAAGAATGACAGAATGGGAAATAGAGTTCTTGCGGAACCTTATAAATATTCCTCAAGATCTTCTAAAAGAGCAGCTTTTCCTTTAGCGCCTACAATACGTTTGGTAGGAACTCCATTATCAAAAACGATTAAAGTTGGAATACTCATAACCTCAAATCGAGCCGCAATTTCATTTGCTTCATCAACATTAAGTTTCGCAATATGAATCTTTTCACCCTGTTCAGCAGCTATTTCCTCAAGAATAGGAGCAATCATTTTACATGGGCCACACCATTCAGCCCAAAAGTCGACGAGAACGGGACCTTCGCTTCCTCCGATTACTTCATCAAAACTTGAACTTGAAAGTGTTGTGATCGTTTCAGACATACAGATTCTCCTAGCTTGGTTGTCTAATTTATTTACTACCGGTTCGTCTACGGTAGCCTCCAAAATGGTTTGAAGGTTGAACGGTTGAAAACTCTAATAATTTTTTCAGTGGGAATGCTCTTCAAGCCAGCGTTCTGCATCAATAGCAGCCATACACCCAGACCCAGCTGCAGTGATTGCTTGTCTATAGGTAAAATCTTGAACATCACCACATGCAAAAACTCCAGGGATGTTTGTCAAAGAAGAATCTGACTGAGTAGCAATATAGCCATTATCCAACAAATCTAATTGACC
>CACFFD010000066.1 GCA_902565595.1 Actinomycetota bacterium | reverse complement strand
CGCGCTGATGATGGACGAATAGAGACTGATCCTTTCCGTCTAATTCCTCTACACCATGCCACTATTTTTCCTGCGCGGATACACTGACAAGGCGTTACTTGTCGGAGTGGCGGAATTGGCAGACGCGCTAGCTTGAGGGGCTAGTGCCCGTTACGGGCGTGGGGGTTCAAGTCCCCCCTCCGACACCAGATAAAACATCGGATTGTCATTCCTAGAGAAACGGTCTAGTGTCGTCCCAACACTCATTGATTGGAATGACATCATGAAAACCAAAGTTCGTATACACGATGGAATCTCCGGGATTGTCTACATGGCTAGCGTTATCCTTGCGGCGACCACGTCAACGCAATGGTTATGGATTGCAGGGATCGTCGCAGGACTGCAAATAATCAGTCCCCTAACACGGTTCTGTCCAGTTTATTTTGTTCTTAACAAACTGATGCCGGATACGGAACCTATTCAAGATGGCAGTCGTTGAGAAAATCAGATAATTATAGAAAGGAAATATTATGACATACATGGCAGGATTAGTAGTTCGAGCTTCGAACGTTGACAAACTACTGGAGGATATGGATTCATTTGGACGTAAGGCATTTGAAGATGCCGGAGCCACCGATATGTGGATCACTCAATCTGTAATGGCTGGCGATGGAGTTGGTGAAATATTTATCACCTCAGATTGGGACTCAATTGATGCAGCTGTTACGGCACCTGATGACCTAAGGGCACGACCAGAGTTCATTGAAGCGATGAAGAATGCCGGTATAGAGACTCTTCGACGGAGTTTGGTGCAAATCAGAGCACAACGAGGTGAACTAGATGGAAAATTTGGAAGCCTTATTGTTAGCGCTGGAGCTCAGCAAGATCAGGCAACCATAGACGCCAACGCTGATGCTATCTGGGAACATATGAAGAACGGAACAACAGGTCTTCGTTGGACACAAGGAATAGCCGCCGGACCTTTAACAGGAATGTATCTAACAGTGTCAACCTCTGATTCCTTGGATGAGCTGATGTCAGCCAGCAACCAGATGTTTGCAGATCCAGATATCCAGGGACGCATGGCAGAAATGGGTTTCCAATTAATGGGGCGGTCGTTATTCAGGCGCCTTGCATAGAGTTTTAAATCCTAAAGAACTCCAGTGACCGGTTTTAAAGGTTAATGGGGAGTAGTTGCAACCGCCTAGAACGAACAGGCTAGAGTATGGCCATGGCGGATTTTCGTATAGAAAAGGACACTCTCGGAGAGGTAGAAGTTCCTTCAGCGAAGTATTGGGGTGCTCAAACTCAACGTAGTATTCATAACTTTGAAATCGGTAACCACCGTATGCCGATCGAAATCATTCACGCGTTCGCCTATTTGAAAAAGGCGGCTGCACTCGTTAACGCTGAACTAACTGACTTTTCGCAAGAAACAGCCCAAGCTATAGCTGACGTGTGTGACGAAATCCTCGCAGGACAACATGACGAAGAATTCCCTCTTGTTGTCTGGCAAACAGGGTCGGGAACCCAAAGCAACATGAATGTTAACGAGGTCATAGCAAATCGAGCAACAGAGCTTTTAGGAGGAGACTTCACACAAGAAAAAATTGTCAGCGCCAATGACGATGTCAATAAAAGCCAAAGCTCGAACGACACATTTCCTACAGCGATGCATCTAGCTGTCTTCAGCAAAATAGTTGACGAAACGCTCCCAGGTATTCAGCTTCTTCACGAAACTTTGACAAGTAAGGCAGCCCAGTTCATGACGATAACAAAAACGGGTAGAACGCATCTTATGGATGCTACGCCGCTAACACTAGGTCAAGAATTCAGCGGTTATGCCATGCAGCTTCAACGAGGCATGGAAGCAATACGCGATTCTCTCCAACGAGTACGCGAGGTAGCACTTGGGGGAACCGCTGTAGGGACAGGACTAAACACTCCTAAAGGGTTCGATGAAGCAGTTGCAGAAAAAATTTCCGAATTGACTGGTCATCCCTTCGTCACTTCCGAGAACAAATTCGAAGCTTTAAGCGCCCATGACGCGATGGTCGAAATCAGCGGTAGCTTAAAAAGAGTTGCAGTGAGTCTAATGCATATAGGAAACAACATTCGCATGCTCGCTAGTGGTCCAAGGTGTAGCATCGGAGAGATTTCTCTACCGGCGAATGAACCCGGTAGTTCGATTATGCCCGGGAAAGTAAATCCAACCCAATGTGAAGCGTTGACAATGGTCAGCGCCCAAGTCATTGGGAATGATACCGCCGTTGCTGTCTCAGGAAGTCATGGACATTTTCAACTGAATGTCTTCAAACCAGTGATGGCCTACAACGTTCTCGAAAGTGCCCAGCTTCTAGCTGACGCCTGCAAAAGCTTCAACGACCACTGTGCAGTCGGGATCGAACCGAACATGGAACGGATCGACGGGTTACTTAGCCAGAGCCTGATGCTCGTAACAGCCCTCAATACTCACATTGGATATTATAAGGCAGCGGAAATAGCTCAAGCCGCCCATCTCAACGGCACGACATTGCGTGAAGAAGCGATAGGACTTGGCTATTTGAGTTCACAAGAATTCGACGAAATTGTCGATCCAGAAAAAATGGTCGGCGACTTAGGAAAGTAGGAGTAAAAGAATATGGCAACAAAATCAATCATTACGGGGCTTGTGCTTATCGTGCTGGGAGTCGTAGTAACTGCGGCATCAGACTCAAATAGCGTCACCTCGTTAATTCCTGCTTTTGTTGGGGTAGTATTTGCCATCTTAGGTATAGCTGGAAAGCAAAAACCGGAACTTAACCACCACTTCATGCATGGAGCAGCAATGCTTTCTTTGCTCGCGATTCTCGGCAGCTTAGGGTCGTTGATAGGAAGATCGGGTTCAGGTTGGGCAGTATTCTC
>CACFFD010000065.1 GCA_902565595.1 Actinomycetota bacterium | reverse complement strand
ACCGAAATAATTTCACGTGCTTGATCTCTGGTCGTCCCCGAAGCGAAGTACCAATCTTCGGATGCATCAGAATGACAATTGGATTGAGACTTACCAGTAGCCCCGATAACACGGTGCTCTACTATAAGGTCACCGACATTCGATTCAAGCATCACGGATGCGAACTCTCCGGAAACTTTTGGAAGGTCGGCAACTACTATCGTCTCCGTTGACCTCGGAAGGACTTCCACACTGGCTTGAATAGTTTCGATCTGGATCACCTCAGGAGCAACATTCTTTTTATCTCGATCATCTCCAGAAGAACTTCTTTGCGGCGCTAGTACAGGTGTGACGGTTAGTGCCACTTCAGCAACTATGTCTGACTTGTTTCCAAGAATAATCTGGTGGTCTGCAATACCCGCTCCACCGACGGTTCCTGAAACACAATACCAAATTGAGACCAAGTCGGACTCTGAACCCACAGCTGAACTAATTACACGCCCTAAACTTACCGACTCCTCAACCGAGTCTTCAGATACTTTCGAAATCGTTCCACCGAAAATAAGTGCAACAAACACAATTAATGCAGGCCAGCGAGTTACTTTCACAGTAAAGACCTCTCTGACCCAACACTCGCTCTAAGGAAGGCTAAGAGCACTAATAACCAAAGAAGCGCTTGCAGGGAAATTATTAATCTATGGCTCGATGGGGTCTTATGATGCAACTCAAACGCTCCAGGTTGATTTGGTTGAAATCCCACACCCCACTCAAGGGCAACCTCTTGCTTAATTTCCACCCCATCAACTAAAAGTTCCCATGAGCTATTCAATGGAACCGAAACAAACACCTCTGAGCTATCTCCGACATACCCTTCAAACGATGCAATAGGGGAACCATATGAGAAGATCCCCATTCCGCTGTCCGGTGAAGGGTCGGAAGCAAAGGACCTAAGCGTCCTTCCAACCGTCTGACCTCTAGGCAGAACTGCAGCTACAGGAATGGCAGAGACATTTCTGTATCGAATTATGTCAGGAGAAGCTTCGATCCTTACAAGGTCAAGCTGGCGCCCCAAAGCTAATTCTACTGATGTAGGTAATTGTTCAATCTGCCCTTTGGAAGGGAGAGGAGAAGAGCGCCCAACGAGAACTATATCGCTGATTCCAAATGGGGCGAGCAGGCGACCTAGTTTCGTAGTTCCACCATTTAATGCTAAGTACACAGCCTCTTGAAGTAAGGGGTCCCCGATGCTCTCCCCCTGGTCCCATCGGTCCAAAAACGACGATTCAAGGCCAGCAGTAACTGAAAGCGTTAGACCTTCACCAAATGACTCACCTGAAGCAGCTAGTAGATCATCATGACCAACCCATAACACGCGTCCATTCTGATCCGTTTCACTTTCTTGAAGTCCGAGAACTTGATTAAGTTCGTCATTAGGCATACCCCAATCCCCTGAAAATGAATTTCCAAAAACTGGAAGTACCGCTAAAACAAAAGCAGCTAATGCACTGATAGGAACGAGTTGTCGCCACCCAAAGCGATAAGTATGCAGATCGCGCTGTAGCGCTCCGACCCCCATGGCAGCTGAGACTGCTAATCCCAATGAAGCAGGTGCTAGAAGAACTTCTGGCCGAGGTAAAGGAATATCTAGCAGCTGGTTCTTGTCTACCCAAAGTATGGAGATGCCTCCTAAATACATTACCCAGCTTCGGACTGCCCAAGCCCAACGTTCACCTTTTGCGAGAAGCAGAGGAACGATTGCCATCGCAAGGAATCCCCACCCAAATACAGAATTACCTACACTCTCAGATTCCAAGCGAAGAAAGTCAGAAAGATTTCCAGAGACATCTGATATGGGACGTGTTCCAGCAAACCAATCCCATGACGGGTCAAATAAAACACTATCGATAAGCCATGGAAGATTAATCGCAATCGCAATAATGGCGCCCAAGCTAAGAACGCTTGCTAGCCTGATAGTTCCTGAAGGCCATCCCGCCAGCAGCGATCCGACAAAAATTGAGGAAACAATAACTAAAATTTCAATACTCGCAAATGGTACAAATGCGATCATAAAACCTATAAGAATTCCTAACCCCAAAGCTTCCCGAAGCCAATTAGATGGCAAAACATTCCTTCCTCTAGGCCCTCCCACTGCTCCGAATGGCGAAAGCTTTCCTGCCTGAGATAAGTACACAAGCAGCCACGGAAGCGTTCCATACAAGATAAGCCCGCTCCATGATCCTGAACGTAAAGCACTGTATGGGACGGGAGAAGCAAAGTATATAGATGCGCCAACGACCCTAATCCATGGGGAATTAAATGGCTTCAGGAAAGACCAAACACCAAACACCCCAATCGGAAGCATGCCGAGTGTGAGAATAAGCCTGAGAAAACCCATCGCCCCAAACGAAAAGATCCCTAGCAAACCAGTTATCCCTAAGGCAGTCGGATTCGTCGCTTCGTGCCCGATTCCCGTTACCGACCAGTTAGAAAACCATAGCGAAAAACACTCTTGGATACTGAGATCAAGTGGAACAAGTTCCCCGATAATAGGAACTTTTCTAGTAATTAAATGACGGCTGCCAAACAAAAAAACAAGCGATATTAGCCCAAGGAAAGCAAACGAAGCCCTTGATGGCCCTTCACGAATAGACTCTATAAAACGTTTAACCCGATCTTGAACCATTCCTGAAACACGAGTTTCTTCATTTAACTGATCTTTAAAGAAAGACTTGAACAAAGCATATCCCTGAGATTGTAGAGACCGAATCTCTGAATCAGGAAGACGTCGAATAGCCTTCATCTCTTTTCTCTTTTTGAAAAGGCTACGAGGTCGTGAAAGATTCCATAGCCACGAACCAAGGAGTAACCGAACACGGCCCAAGTCACCTACCAGCAACGAACCGAACGATCTAAAAAAAGAAACTAAAAATACTTGTGGAAGAATCGCGATGGAATAGAGAATGCCGTAACTACTCAAAATTACTCGCAGACGATGCCGCTCTCTTGACCTTTCTTCCTCTCTATCTATACGATATTCACCCTTTTCTTCGCGATGGCGAGCTAGAGCCAGAGGGACATTGACGACTCTGGCTCCAGCTAGGTGGGCCTTCCAACACAGATCTAAATCTTCCCCAACCATCCCTATCTCTTCGTCAAACCCCGATATGGCTCGGAATAGGTCTGCTCGAACCAAAGCCACTACCGATGAAACCAAAAAGACATCTGAAACCGAATCATGCTGCTCCTGGTCTAGTTCTCCGGGCTCGATTCTTGGGGTCATGAATCCGAGTTTGTCGACAGAAAAACCAATATCAAGCAACTCATCAGGTCGGTCCCAGCTAACTATTTTTGGCCCAA
>CACFFD010000064.1 GCA_902565595.1 Actinomycetota bacterium | reverse complement strand
TCGGTGGAACCCTTCGGTGGGGTCTTGAAGCTGAAGTTGATGGCATCAACCCAACAGCATCTGCCCTTTCAGCACCTGGCCTAACAATGATGAACGCTGCATTCGATACGCTTGCGGCATTTGATGTTGATGGCAACTGGGTACCTCACCTTGCTGAATCGTTCGCAGTTAGTGAAGATTGCAAGACATGGACAATGACTCTTCGCGAGGGAATTAACTTCCACGATGGAACTCCTTTAAATTCTGAAGCAGTAAGTGTTAACTTCCTTACCCAGTTCTCTGACCCTCTCGTTGGCTTGGCGGTGCGTCCTTATTACGCAAGTGCTGAAGAAGCATTAACGATCGTCGATGACCTGACTGTGAGCTTCAATCTGCTTGATGCGAACTGTAACTTCCCAAGTGCCTTGACTGGACAATTAGGAGCAGTAGCCTCCCCTACATGGCTTGCTGCAGCACTTGAGGATCCGACGCTTGATCAACAACCTGTCGGTACAGGACCTTTTGTATTCGACTCCCGGACTGAAGACTCAGTTACAAAATTTGTAAGAAATGAAAGTTACTGGGGTGGAGATGTCTACCTTGACGCTATCGAATTCTACCCGGTCACTGACGGTGCTGTCCGAACCCGACTTCTCCTTGAAGGAGAATTAGATGCACTTGCTACAACCGACGTGGAGTCAATAGCACAGCTAGCGGAAGAAGACTCAGTTACTCAAATCTTTGATGACACTGGAGATGAGTCATTCCTTATGCTCAACTCTCAAAAAGCACCGTTCGACGATATTCGGGCACGTCAGGCTATTACGCACGCGACGCCAAGAAATAACTACAACACGCTTATCAACCTTGACGTCACCAGAAAAGCAGACCAAATGTTCACACCCGAAAGCCCCTACTTCAACCCAGATATAGAGCAGCTTTCAGATAGGCCAGAGCTCGCAGGCCCACTAGTCGATGCCTATTGCCAAGATAACCCTGACAGTTGTTCAGGTGGCAAAATCAACATCGAGTATCAATACTCAGGTCCTTCTGTTGTCGGTGAACGTGTGGCTGACCTCCTCGTGGAGGGCTGGTCAGACTTCTTCAACGTAGAAGTTCAGGTTCTTCCTCAAGATCAGCACATCCAAGAAGCAGCCTTCGGACTCTATAACTCCATCGGATGGAGACAATTCGGTGCAGTTAACCCTGGAGATGACAGAGTTTGGCTACTCTGTAGGGCTATCGGCGGAATATCACTGAACTGGCCTCGATACTGTGATGAAGACCGTGATGCAATAATCCTGCAAGCTGACGCTGCAAAAACAGTTGAAGAAAAAGCACCTCTTTATCAAGAACTTTCAGAGATGATTAACCAAGAATACCTATACGTATTCTACAACCACACGTTGTGGACCATCTCTATGGTTGATGGCCTAGAGAACCTCTGCGGAGTTAAAACGGCAGAGGGTGTGCAGATGCGTTGTCAAATAAATGGACGAACATTCTTCCAATCTGCATTCTTCGCTGAGTAATTACTAATACTTAATCGAACCTAGGTGGCTCTGATCAAATGCAGAGCCACCTAGGTTCTTAATCTTTCTTGAGGTATGGTAATCTTTGCAGCGTTTCACAATATATTTGCTTACTGTCAAGAGATACTGGGGATTTAAGTGCCAAAGGCCATAAAACGACTAATAGGCCTGAGCTGCCTGCTCGTTGTGATCTCGATGATTACTTTCGGCGCAATGAATCTCCTCGGAGATCCACTATTCAACATACTTGGACCTGTCGCTGGAGATGTTGACAACCCAGACAGTGTCAAAATTATTGAAGAAGCTAAAGCCCAATACCATCTTGATAAATCGCTACCCGAACGCTGGGCCCGGTGGGCGTGGGACTTTGTCCAAGGAGACTTTGGAGTCCAATTCAGCTCCTCAGGTCAACCACCAGTCAGTAACCTAATCAAAGAACGTTTGCCCCGTACTCTGGAGCTGATGGTGGTAGCTCAGCTTATCGCTGTAGGACTAGCAATTCCGTGGTCAGTTTTAGCAGCATCTAGAGCAAATAAGCGAACAGATAAGGCTTCCACGATCACTGCCTTTGCTTTTGTTTCGATTCCGAGCTTCGCCATGGCAGTAATTCTTTTCTATTTTTTCTCTATACGCCTTGATGTACTCCCAGACGTATACAACGCTACTGACCCGTTCTGGGGATTTACCCATGATCATCGCCTGATTCAACTTATTCTTCCTGGATTCACACTTGGCTTAGGAGCTGCAGCCGGATACCAGCGCCTTCTTCGCACAGATCTAATTACGACCCTTCAAGAGGACTTTATTTTGATGGCTCGCTCAAAAGGAGTTTCGAAACGCAGAGTGCTTTATTATCACGCACTTCGGCCTTCTCTATTCTCGTTAATAACCCTTCTAGCGATCAATATTGGCTACATGATTGGAGGGTCACTTGTGGTTGAGCAATACTTCCGTATACCAGGAATTGCTAGCGCTGTTGTTGAAGCAACCCTTAGAGAAGATTTCCCCGTTGTCCTTGCCGTTGTTATGATCGTTTCCTGTGGCTTCATGATCTTTAACTACCTTGCTGATTTCCTCTACTCGGTGATTGACCCAAGAGTAAGAACTGAGAAATCAGGACAAAGACGCAACATTAGAAGTATGGGTATGTAGTTCTATGACTGAAGAAAACCATTTACCAGCAGGGGCCACTGAAATGGAAGTGCCTGATGAGACACCTGCAGACGATTCCAGGTTAGAAGAGTCTGGTTTTGCGGAGAAAAAGAAAATCGGTATTGGGTTCTGGATAGCAGCTTTCTGGCTAGTGCTTATTACATTCTTGGCTGTTTTTGCGCCAGTCCTTCCATTTAAAGAACCGAATGAGAATTTCATTGTCTTTGACCAAAAAGAAAACCCGCTTACAGGAGAAATGCAAGATAGGCCTATACAACCTCCATATTCACCGAGTGGAGATCACTGGCTTGGCACTGATCAGGATGCTAGGGATCTCTTAAGCCGATCCATTCACGGAGCAAGAATATCGTTGGCAGTCGGAGCTTTGACAGCGATCTTTGGAATAGTAGTCGGAGGCTCCTTAGGAATGATCGCCGGCTATTTCAAAGGACTCCTAGACAAGATAATTTCAGCGATTTTCTTGGTGAGCCTAAGCTTTCCTGGGCTTATTCTGGCGATTCTCGTGGTCGCATTAGTTGATCGGTCGCTAATTACTATTTCTGTGACGCTTGGGATTCTCGGAGTTGCTCCTATAGGTCGTCTTGCGCGCGCCCAAACGCTAAGTTTTGCTGAACGCGAATTTGTTCTTGCTGCTGAAACGCTTGGAGCTAAAAAATCAAGGATTCTTGTCCGAGAACTCCTTCCCAATGTCCTTATTCCTATGAGTACGCTAGCGATGCTTGTGATAGCTATAGCTATTGTTGCAGAAGGAACTTTGGCGTTCCTAGG
>CACFFD010000063.1 GCA_902565595.1 Actinomycetota bacterium | reverse complement strand
AAACTTTGCTTATGCCACGGTTAATTTTGATTGGTCATCGAGTTTGATGATTAATGCGGTCTCCGGACTCAAATAAAGCTTGACCTTCAGCCATTGCTTTCTTTGACATTCCCGTAGTCAAAAGGGAGGGTGCGAGTGATAGGGCGTTTAGCCTACCAAGATCGTTTGCGGCCCAAATTGATCGAAGGCTTGCTTGAACAGCGACTGTTGGTTGGCTGGCAATCGTAGATGAAATCCAAGATGCACGCTCATGGAGAGTCTCTATCGGGACGACTTCGCTAACCAGTCCTATTTGTTTGGCTGTGGTGGCGGAAAGCCTTTCGTGGTTGCCCATAAGTGTCATTCTTAATATCTCGCCAAGCGGCATACGTTGCGCCATCTTCATGGGTTCGTAGACAGCTGGCATTCCGTATGTGACGTGCGGATCAAAAAAAGTAGCATGATCAGCTGCGATGATAATGTCGCATTCCGCCAGAAAGTAAAAGGCTCCACCACAACACATTCCATTTACAGCACAAATGATAGGCTTCCATAAGTCACAGGATTTAGGGCCTAGGTCGTCTCCTGGATCGTCGTACATGTAGTTATTAGATGTCCCGTACAGATTCTCGTTGTCGTCTAGGGCGGACATATCGTCGCCACGGTCAATTCCTACAGAAAATGATTTTTCCCCTTCTCCAGTAAGAACAACGGCATGGACATCATCCATTTCTCTAAAGGCATGCCAAGTTGCTCGAATCTCTTCTTGCATTGTCTGGTTGAATGCATTGAGAACTTCTGGACGGTCAAGAGTTACCCAAGCGACATTTCCATTAAAAGTTATAGTAATTGTGTCAAATTTATCCGGATCGAAGTTAGTTGCCATGTGTCTAGTTTGGCATGTAAATAGAAGAACACCACCAAACAACCATAATTTGCATTGCGACCTGTCTACACAAAACTTGAAAGACTCGTTAACTGGGCTTGCGTTGGCGAATGAGAGGGTTGCCCTTAGACCACTTGATCTCTATTTTTCGTTCAGTTATTCGCCATCCATTGTCAGTAAGGACCAGCTGGTCATTGTAGACTCCTCCCATTTCATGAAAATCTCCGCCGGGGGTGTCTAATAAATGTTGTGTGACGTGAAGATAGCATCCGGCAGTTGCTTTATCGCCGCGAATTTGAGCCCAATGATTTCCATTGAGATGCTGGACTGCGGTTAAATACTCACAACCATCAAACATCGCTTTTTTAATCTCTTCGATGCCGTTATAAGGCCGACCATAAATACCTACAGCGTTAGGGGTAAAGACGCTATCGAGGATGTCGTAGTCACCAGAATCAATAGCGAGTGAATATAAAACTTGAAGTTCCTGTATCGCGGCTTTATGCGCATAATCATTTTCGAGGCTTGTCATACTGTCTCCGATAGGTGCGATTTGTACCTATTTAACTACCAAGCCGCATGTTTCATGTCAATATGGATATATGAATTGGAATTTTGATGACAAAGTAGCGGTTGTGACGGGAGCTAGCAGAGGAATTGGAGAAGCAACTGTCAGGGGTTTGGACGCTGGGGGAGCGAGAGTCGTCCTCGTCTCCAGAAGTAAGGCCAAGCTAAATGAGATCTCATCTGGGTTATCAAACGACTCTCTAGTTATAGATTGTGACCTGAGTAGTGATGAAGCTGTATACGAAATTAGAGAGCGAACGTTAGAGAAATTTGAGCGTATTGATGTCCTTGTTAACAACGCAGCCGTTGAACGAAATGAACCAGCGCATCGTGCCACTGCGGAAGCGATTGATGAAACTCTCCTAGTCAATCTTCGACAGGTATTCATGCTCTGCTCAATCTTTGCTAAAGATCTATTCGCCACGCAAGGGAATGTTGTGAATGTAACCTCAACTGCTGCTGCGGGTGCAGGTGGAACACAAGGAGCATACGCTGCCTCTAAGGGTGGCCTTAACACGTTAACGAAGAATCTCAGTAATGAATGGGCCAACAAGGGAGTGCGTGTCAACGCATGCGCGCCGGGCCTTGTTTTGACTGAGATGTGGGAGCCGACATTTGAAAAGTTGGGTCAAGAGAATGTGATAGAGAACTTCGTCAAGCGTGTGCCTTTAGGGAAATGGGGGACGCCGCAGGAGATCGCCAATGTTGTCTGTTTCTTAGCATCAGATCTGGCTTCCTATGTAACGGGGCAAGTCATCAGAGTAGATGGCGGTATGCTAAACCTCTAAATGAAAGAATTGTAGATTGAAATATTTGAACCGCTTCCACAAACAGATTTAGACTGGTCCGATTATGGCTACAAAAGAAACAGAACAGCGACTAACGGCTCTTATTGATCGCGAGCAAGATGCAATAGGGTGTCCATATCCTATTTTCTCAGCATTGCGAGATGAAAGCCCGATTCATTTTAGTGACAAACTCGGGACATGGGTCTGTACTAAATATGAAGACATTATGGAAATATTGCATGATACGGACCGGTTTTCTTCACTGATGCCTACTGGTCCACGAGATGGACGATCTGGGTTTGCCACAGCTATGGAAGAACTAGCCACTGATCCAAGTATGGCTGAGTATTTTCAAACGTTTTTAGCGAATGCAGCGAATGCAGCGGTTCTTCTAAATGCAGATCCACCGGAACACCGTCGACAGCGCAAAGCGGTTAACAGGGCTTTCCGCCCTACAAGACTTCGGGGTATGGAACCCATGATCGAAGAAGTAACAAGTGAACTTCTTGACGAGATTATAGATAAGGGTGAGTCTGAATTCGTCTCGGAATTCGCGGTAGGTCTCCCTATGACAATTATCGCTGTCGCCCTTGGGGTTGAGACAGACAATCTCGCAACGTTTAAAAAATGGTCCGATGATTTAGTAATGCCAGTAGGTAATCCAGATCCGACGACCGAAAAAGTCCGCGACTACCTGATATCTTTGTCCGAATTTAATGAGTTTTTTGGAAATCTGCTGCAACTGAGAAGACAAGAGGCTCAGGAAGATATTATTTCAGACGTAGCAAATGCAGAAGTCAACGATGAAATGTTGAACGAAGCAGAAATGCTCTCCATGCTTCAACAATTTCTAGTAGCAGGCAATGAAACTACGACAAAGTTGTTAACTAACCTGATGCATCATCTCGCGGTAGAAGACGGATTAGAAGAGCGACTAAGGGACGATGTAAGCCTAATCGACAATTTCATTGAAGAAGGCCTCAGGTTTGAAGCGCCGGTGGGCGGTCTTTTCCGAATGGCAAAACAAGATACCACGGTTGGAGAAACCGAACTGCGTGAAGGTGATCATATTTGGTTGATATTTGCAGCGGCCAATAGAGACCCAGAGATGTTTAGCCAGCCAGATACGTTTTCGGTCGATCGAGAAAATGCACGAGACCATTTAGCATTCGGACACGGAGAACATTTCTGTATTGGGGCTATGCTCGCGAGACTTGAGGCCAGAATTGCAGTCGAGCACAT
>CACFFD010000062.1 GCA_902565595.1 Actinomycetota bacterium | reverse complement strand
ACTGGTACTGGATTCATCTTCTTCTGTCTGAGGTTGAACTACTGCTGTCTCTTGTGGTTCTTCAACCGGAGCTGATGGCTCGTCCTCAACGGGAACAGGCGGCTCCTCCTCAACGGGAGCAGGCGGCTCCTCCTCAACGGGAGCAGGCGGTTCTTCAACCGGAGCTGGTGGTGTTGAACCATCAGGGGGAGCTTCACCGTCGGCGAGTAACCATCCTGCAATTTCTCCTGGTTCGAGAGTTTCGCCGACTTCTGCAGTATGGAAAACGATCCCATCTCCCTCTGCTGACACCTCTTCTTCGACCTTGTCAGTTTCTATGGTCATGACAACGGACCCTTTTGTGACTTTCGCTCCAGCTTCAGCTACCCATTCAGTAATGGTTCCTTCGGTCATTGTTAAACCGAGTTTAGGCATTTGAATTTTTGTCGCCACGTCTACTCCTAGGCCTTACTTTGAAAGTAGTGATTTTTGTTCGCTAGTTCAATTGTTTTCGTTGGATTAATTACCCAAGGTCCGTCTTTACGAATAGAGAGATTTACCTTTTGGCCATCGGTTAGGACGTGGTCTCTTTCTCCATCAAATGCTAGAACGCCTGGGCCTTCTATGACAACTTGCTCGTCGAGACTGATAACACGATGATCTACGATACCGATTGTCTCATACGTCCCTGGCGCAATCGGGGCTCGGACACTTTGTTCGCTCTCTCCCATCTCTACGTACAGGCCTGAGTCTGTAGTTCGAGGGACATTCTTTAAGGCGGCCCCTATCGATGAAAGTCCAACAGACGCTGGCTCTGCGATTGCGAATACGGCTGATTTCAGGTCATCAGTGTCCCATATTGCTCGGGCCCCGATGAAACCTCCTTCTGTGAGTACAACATCAACGAGTGCTTTATCGTTCTCCCGGTCGTCAAAATCTACGTGGATGACTTTTGCACGATGGGCGACCTGCTCAAGTTCCACTACCCCATCGGCGACAAGGCCAGCCGCTATTCCGCCTAGAGTTGGTTCGATTGTTAAAGGGAACACATTATTTGTTCCGACCGAGATCGGTACGATGGGGGCATCCTGCCAGCCTTTAACTATGTCACGGTTCGTTCCGTCGCCTCCAAATACGAGTACTGCTCGAACCTGCTGCTTTGCGAGTTGTTCAGCGGCCCGAACGGAGTCACGACTACTTCCTAAGGTGGGAACATCGATACGTTCTAGATCAATGGCACTGTGATCGCTGGAAACAAGACCTTCTAAAGCCCGTTCAACGAGATGACGGGCGTCATCTAGATAAAGCAGCCTTGTTGCGCCTCCTTCTATAGCTCCGGAGGCGGCTCTTCGGATGAACGATATTTTGTCTACGTCACCAACCGATCCAGCATTAGCTACCAGTCTTCGTAGGTCTTTACCTGCTGATGGGCTAGCAACTATGCCGACCGTTGTCATACAGTGCTCGAACTCAGACGTTTCGGTATAGAACGCCTCGGACTCCTTCAGCGATGCTCTCTGCATTTGGAACGTATGAATTTTCAAGCGCTGGGCTGAAGGGAACTGGAGAAAATGGGGCAGCTACTCTGGCTATCGGCGCATCTAGATAATCAAAAGCTTCTTCCTGTATCTGGGCGGCTATTTCAGCGCCGATACCTCCATTACGAACTGCTTCGTGAACTATGACTATCCTGTTGGTTTTTTTCGCTGATTGCACAACAGTGTCGATGTCAAATGGGAGAAGGGTGCGTGGATCTATAACTTCGATACTGATACCCTCCTCGGCAAGTACGTCTGCGGCTTTCTGGGCTTCTCCTACCATCATGCCAATTGCGACAACCGTAGCGTCTGTTCCTTCACGAACTACATTTGCCTCTCCAAGTGGTATTTCATAGAGCCCTTCCGGCACATGACCTTTGCTGCCGAGCATTTTCTTGT
Organism: Actinomycetota bacterium; assembly: GCA_902565595.1. Classification (GTDB taxonomy): domain Bacteria; phylum Actinomycetota; class Acidimicrobiia; order Acidimicrobiales; family UBA8592; genus UBA8592. The sequence goes on along the minus strand of CACFFD010000062.1, from coordinate 1,565 downwards.
GGAGAGTAAAGATTGTGGGGTTGTCATCTCTGACGCAGGAAACCAAGAGGCCTTTCACGTCATAGGGGTTTGAGGGATACACGACTTTCAATCCCGGAACGTGGATGAGCCAAGCTTCAAGGCTTTGGCTGTGCTGAGCTGCAGCTCCGAGCCCTGCTCCCCCAGTTGTCGTTATTGTCAGGGGCAACGTTGCCTTCCCTCCGTACATGTATTTCATTTTTGCTGCTTGGTTTGCGATTTGGTCCATCGCCACCATGACGAAGTCCATAAACATCAGATCAACAATGGGGCGGAGGCCCACGGCTGCTGCTCCGATACCAAGTCCGACTATTGCCTGTTCTGCGATAGGAGTATCGACGACACGTTCATCGCCGAATTCTGCATTCAGCCCTGCAAAGGATTGGAATACGCCTCCATATCGGCCGACATCTTCTCCGGCTATGAAAATGTCAGGATCGTCTAAGAGAAGCTCCCGGAGTGTTTCGTTGAACGCATTGTTATAGCGAATAATCCGCTCTTCTGTTTCTGTAACTGCCATATTACGACGCCTCCGTATACACATCAGTTAGCATGTCCGTAGCTGGGTCAGGCATAGGGCTGGCTTCTGCGAATTCTATTGCTTCATCCACTTCTGCCTGAATTTCATCATGAACTGCCTGAGCTTCTTCAGCGCTTAGTACTTTCGCTAGTTCTAATTGGGCTTCAAATAGCTTGATCGGGTCTCGTTCCATCCATTCCCTAACCTCTTCATCAGTTCGGTATGGGGTTCCGAATGCCGACACTCCAGCGTGGTTGTAGAATCTATATGTTTTACATTCGATCATCGATGGTCCGTCACCATTTCTGGCTCGTTCAACGGCTGCCTTTGCAGCTTCATAGACCGCGACGACATCCATTCCATCAACGATGACACCAGGCATACCGTATGCCACTGCTCTATCTGCAACATCTGTAATTGCCATTACACGTTCCCGTGCGGTGTATTCGGCATACTCATTGTTTTCGCACATGAAGATCACTGGAAGGTGCAATGCACACGCCATATTTGCTGCTTCATGGAAGGCGCCTATATTTGTGGATCCATCGCCGAAGAATGCCATCGTGACGAGATTATTCTTCCGGTATTTGTTTGCGAATGCTGCACCGACAGCATGCGGGACTCCACCACCGACTATTCCATTTGCTCCAAGCATGCCTAGGTCAAGGTCGGAAATATGCATCGAGCCACCTTTTCCTTTGCAGTATCCGGTTGCCCGTCCCATAAATTCGGCCATCATGGGTTTGAACTGGCCCCCTTTAGCGACGAGGTGTCCATGACCTCGGTGTGTTGAAGTGATCTGGTCATCTTCATTCAATGCGACGCATCCTCCTACCGCTACGGCTTCCTCCCCGACATAGAGGTGGATGAAGCCCGGAATTTTCGCTTCTGAGGCGAGGCGCCCTGCTGCTTCTTCGAGAAGGCGTATGCGCACCATGCGTCGATGCAGGTCAAGGAGCACTGCTTTCGAAATCTTGCTTTGCTGTTTCGTCGCCATTGGTTTTAATGCTCCAATCAGATTTTTGGG
>CACFFD010000061.1 GCA_902565595.1 Actinomycetota bacterium | reverse complement strand
ATACTGAAATCGAAGTTGCGAGAAATCTTGGTATTCCCGAACTCACGTTTTTCTCAATGATCCACCATGGAGGAGGTGCACCCGGAGGAGTCATTCAACAAGCTGCAATGGCCGTTCATTCCGGTGTTGCAGACTACGTCCTTGTGTACCGCGCATTTAATGAAAGATCGTGGCATCGCTTCGGCGGAGGAGTTCAAGGACGACATCAGAGCCCTGAAGCGTTTGATGTCAGCTTCAGTTGGAGTTCTCCATTTGGTTTACTCACCCCCGCTTCTTGGGTCGCAATGTATGCCAGAAGATACATGCATCAATACGGGGCCACCAGTGAAGATTTCGGAATAATTGCTGTAACGGATAGAAAACATGCTGCGAACAATCCAGCTGCTTTTTTCTACAACAAACCCATAACCATCGAAGACCACCAAAACAGCCGCTTTATAGTAGAACCACTTCACCTGCTTGACTGCTGTCAGGAAAGTGATGGCGGCCAAGCCCTTATAGTGACCACTCTAGAAAAAGCTAAAGACCTCAAGCAGAAGCCTGCAGTTATCGCTGCGGCAGCCCAAGGAGTAGCGAAAGATCAGCACATGATGAAGTCGTACTATCGCGAAGATATAGCAGGTATACCAGAAATGGGAGTTGTGGCACGTCAACTATGGGAATCAACAGGGCTAGGGCCACAAAACATACAGACTGCAGTTATTTATGACCATTTCACACCTCTAGCACTTCCTCAATTTGAAGAATTCGGCTTTTGCGAGCGGGGAGAAGCAAAGGACTTTATCAAAGATGGAAATATCGAGATCGGCGGTGGACTACCGATCAATACAAACGGGGGCCAACTGGGAGAGGCATACATTCATGGGATGAATGGTGTTGCAGAAGCTGTCAGACAGATCAGAGGGTCCTCAGTCAATCAGGTGCCCGAAGTTGAGAATGTTCTCGTAACGGCAGGAACAGCCGTACCAACTAGTGGCCTCATACTCACACAACCTGAATAAACGTTAGATTTGGAGACTATGCCACCTCCGGCTATACAAAACAAATGGACGACCCGCTAGCGAACCCAGCAACGACCCACACCATTAAAGCAAATCAAAGCGCAGGAGCGCTCATTGACTTTGATGATGCTAGTGATTTTGAACGGGCACAACAGGGCTTTATAGCTACTCATGAAACAGGACGCATAGAACTCGATGGAAAAGCTGTATGGGATACAGCGTCTCATGATTTTCTTCGAGAAGGAAAGCCATCACCTGAAACAGTTCACCCTGGGTTGTGGAGACAAGGGAAACTCAACGCTATACATGGGCTTTTTGAAGTGGCGGAAGGTGTCTGGCAGGCCAGAGGATACGACATATCAAACATTACTTTTCTTGAAACTTCGAATGGCTGGCTAATTATCGATCCACTAACAACTAGTTCAACAGCAGAAGCCTGCCTTCAACTCGCTAATCAAACACTAGGGGAGCGACCGGTGCATGCGGTAATCTACACCCACAGCCACCTCGACCACTTCGGCGGCATACTCGGAGTCACTTCACAAGAAGAAGTTGAAGCAGGCAATGTTCGTATCATCGCCCCTGATGGCTTTCTTGAAGAAGTAGTTCGCGAGAACATCATTGCCGGCCCTATGATGGCTCGCCGTGCCCACTACCAATTCGGACCGCTACTACCAGCTGGGCCCAGCGGTCAAGTTGATATTGGCCTTGGACAGTCACTTCCCCTTGGGGCTTCCTACCTCATACCTCCGACAGAAACAGTTTATGAAACTGGAACGGAGCTAGACATAGATGGGTTGAAGGTGGTATTTCAGAACACACCGGATGCAGAAGCTCCGTCAGAAATGAATTTCTTCTTCCCACATAAGAACCTTCTCTGCATGGCTGAGAACTGTACCCATACTATGCATAACCTCTATCCGATCCGAGGGGCCCAAACCCGAGACGCGCTGGCATGGAGTAAATACATTCACGAAGCGCTACTCCTATGGGGCGAGCAGACTGAAACAATGTTTGCAACTCACCACTGGCCACGCTTTGGCAATCAAGAAGTACGGGAATTCTTGTGCCTTCAACGGGATGTCTACAGATGGCAGCATGACCAGACGATGAGGCTTGCCAACATGGGATATGTGCCAACGGAGATAGCTGAGATGCTCAAACTTCCTGAAGATTACCAAGATGAGTCCCATGTTCAGGGATATTACGGGACAGTTTCACACAACACGAAGGCCGTTTACACCAAATACCTTGGTTGGTATGACGGTAACCCTGCGAACCTCAACCCATTACCACCAATTGAAGCTGGACAGAAATACGTCGAATATATGGGGGGAACCGCAGAACTCATCGGGAAAGCTACGAAAGCATTTGAAGAAGGTGATTACCGGTGGGTAGTTCAAGTCATGAACCATGCTGTTTTTGCCGATCCGACCAACACTGAAGTGAGAAATCTTCAAGCTGACGCTTTCGAACAACTTGGATACCAATCTGAATCAGGTACATGGAGAAACGCGTACCTCACAGCAGCGCGAGAACTCCGATACGGATCGCTTCGAATACCTGCGTCCATGGGAAGGCAAATCGCTCACGCCATCACGATTGAACAACTCTTTGACATGATCGGAGTCCGATTCAACCCTGAAAAATTTGATCATGGGCCAACTCGTATCAACTGGCATTTCACAGATATAGAAGAAGACCATGTACTTGGTATTCAACGATCCACTGTCCACCACGACCCTAACACCAAAGACAGCAAAGCAAATGCAGAGATCACGTCGACAAGAAAGATCATTGCCATGATACTTGGCGGGCAGACAGCCTTAGAAGAAGCAGTTCAGGCGGGTGACCTTACCGTTCAGGGTAATGGGGCTATCATCAAAGCCTTCTTTGATTCACTTGAATCATTTATAACTGCACCCCTTATTGAACCTAAATAGCTACCGGAGGACAAGTAGCTTCTAGTTCACTAGGGAGAATCATTCAACCCCGGATTTCATCAATAGATTGGGTCAGAGTATTCCACGCAAGAGTAGCGCACTTTATTCTAACTGGATACTTAACTACTCCTTGAAGTGCTTCAAGGTCGCCAAGATCTACGTCTGATGATGACTCGGCTGTTTCCTCTCCAGATAACTCACTTTCATAGATATCCATCATCTCTTTAAAAGCATGGATTATTTTCTCAGCTTCGCTGATGCTTTTCCCTTTTATGATCTCTGTCATCATTGACGCTGAGGCTTGACTGATCGAACATCCCTGTCCACCAATCCGTATGTCCTCAATTTTCTGATCAATTAATGAAACGAAAACAATGACCTCATCTCCACATAGAGGATTGAACCCTTCGCAGCGATGAGCAGGAGGATCAAGCTCCCCCTGGTTTCTTGGAGAGCGGTAATGATCAAGGATAATTTCTTTATAAAGATCATCTAGCGAAGACATAGTTACAGTTTAATTATGGGATAAACAGATCACGTACTTTATGCAAACCGGAAATCAAAACGTCGATATCAGAACGAT
>CACFFD010000060.1 GCA_902565595.1 Actinomycetota bacterium | reverse complement strand
GGAGAAAAAGAGACTTCCGAAATCCTACCCAAGTAAGGAGGCCACTACCGATAAAGAATCCAGCGCCTTTTAACGCATTTTTTGACCCCGTGAGCACAGCGACCCACTTGAAAAGAGCGTTGCTTTCATTTTCACCTACTACAAGTCTCACAGCGCTCTTGGAACTTACTTTTGTTAGATCTTTCGCTATGCCAGCCAATGCTTGGCAAGACATGACGAAGGCTACTGAGAGAGCCTTGTTCCAACCTGGCTCTACGAAAGAAATCGCGATCAGTGCCGCAACTTGCAATCCGAGGCCAGCTTTTAAAGTCAGATCTAGCCCGGAACGCGAACCCGCCCATCCGCCTAGAAGGTTAGTGATCACTCCCATCAACTCATATGCGAGGAAAAGGAAGCTTAATTCAAGGGGGGCTGTATCCTAAATTGTGAAAATGGAGAAGGACTAACATCCTGAGAGCTCCGTCACTAATGGTCAGCCCCCAATAGGCCCCTGTAACTATTCCATACGTTCGAACGTCCATAGGGTCAGCTGCTCGGAAGATGAGAAGCGACCTTAGCCGTTAATTCGGCGAGTCTGTGAACGTAACCATATTCATTGTCATACCAGACGAGAACTTTCACTAAGTTGCCGTCTATGACAGTTGTGGAAGGCCCATCGACTATTCCTGATCGCGTGTCATTCACATAATCTGATGACACTAGAGGCCGATGCTCGAACCCAAGTATCCCATTTAGGCTTGCTGCTGCTGCTTCCTCTAAAAGGCCATTTATTTGTTGGGCTGAAACTTCTTCCGCCATTTCAAAAACGCAATCGCTTAAAGAAGCGTTTAACACGGGCACTCGAATAGCTATGCCATCTAACTTCCCTGAAAGCTCTGGAAATATTCTTGTGATAGCTGTCGCTGAACCGGTTGAAGTCGGGATGAGCGAATTCAATGCTGACCTTGACCTTCTGAGATCTGCCAGCGGGTAATCCACAACGACTTGAGTATTTGTCGGGTCGTGGATGGTGGTAATGAGTCCTTTCATGATCCCAATTTGTTCATTGAGGACTTTGACTACCGGAGCGATGCAGTTCGTTGTGCATGAGGCAGCAGTGACAATATCGAATGCATCAGGGTCGTAAAGGTCATCGTTACAACCCATCACAATATTTAATGCCCTTTCGTCATGCACCGGTGCGGCGACCACTACCTTATTCGCGCCACCTTCGAGATAGCTGGAGAGAGCATCTACGGTTCTAAACGACCCAGTGCAGTCAATAATGATTTGGGCTCCTGTCTCTCTCCAAGGAACCTCAGAAGGTTCGGTGAATTCACTGAAAGTTATGATTTGGCCGTTCAGTGATAATTCGTTTCCAACCACTTCGGCTGCATATTCCCACCTGCCATGGACACTATCGAACTGGGTCAGGTGCGCGGCGGCCGCTAAACCTCCGCTGTGTTCATTGATGTGCACAAGTTCAAGTTCAGGGTGCTGCGTAAGAGATCTAACAAGTAGACGGCCCATCCGCCCGAAACCATTTATTGCAATGGGTATAGTCACGGAAGGCTAGTTTGATCGAAGGAAAACAGGCGCTGAAGGTTCAGATCGATCACGGTCGAACCTGTAACCGTCCTCATCGAAATCTTTCAGATCTTTTGTTGTTTTGACCCTATTGCGAATAATCCATGAGGCCATAGAACCTCTAGCTCTTTTGGCGTAGAAACTAACCATTTTGTAGTCGCCTCCTTCTTTCCTGTCTAAGAAGGTAGGTGTTACAAGGGCCCCTTTGATTTCCTCTGGGTTAACGGACTTGAAATATTCGTTTGATGCGAGGTTAATAAGTGCGCTATCTCCAGGGCTATCGAGTAGGTCATCGTTCAGTTTCTCTGTGATCTGCGAACCCCAAAATCCATACAAGTCTTTGGAGGATTTAGTTTCTAGTTTGCTGCCCATCTCTAACCGATATGGCTGAATCAGGTCAAGAGGACGTAACACCCCGTAAAGGCCAGAAAGAATTCTGAGAGTTTTTTGAGCGTGGGTAAAGTCCCGCTCATTAAATTTAGCCCCAGCATCAAGCCCTATGTAAGTGTCTCCGCTGAAGGTCAGAATCGCAGGGCGAGAGTTTTCTGTCGTAAATGGAGTGGACCAATCCTGATATCTATCGAAATTCAACTCAGCAAGTGAGTCGGATATGGACATTAGAGATCGGAGATCATCAGGAGTTTTTGTCGAGAGGACTCCGACGAGTTCTTTGCTTCTTTTGAGCATTGAAGGCTGGCTGTGTTTCTCTGTTGCTAAAGGAGAGTCAAAATCCAAAGCCTTGGCTGGTGATACAACAATAAGCATGCTTTTATTTTTACCTCAGATAGACGGTTTTTGCAGCTTAAACCATCAAGTCTTGGAAAGTTTTTCCTGCTTTCATTAACTTAGAGGTAGTACATGGGGGTTCTAAAGAGCTGCTGTGGGCAGAAAGGGTCAAGTCGCTGATGGGACAATTTTCAAAATCTGAAGTTGAAAAGGCATTTATGGAATATCGGCGCAGAGGCGTTGAGACTCACGACTGGGAAAAATGGGCGAGCCTGTTTACCGAAGATGCTGAGTACATCGAACATTTTCTTGGAGAATTCCGAGGCCGGGATGCTATTCGCGAATGGATTGTCAAGACAATGGCAGAGTACCCCTTTATCTCTCTTTGGATGGACTGGTGGATAATTTCGGAAGATCGAGTTGCGCTGTATATATGGAATAACCTTCCTGACCCTACAGGGACGGGGAAGAGGTATGGATTTCCAAATTCAACTGTTTTGCGTTATGCCGGCAATGGGCAGTGGGACTATGAGGAGGACTTTTACAACCCCGCAGATGGGGAACGGGTATGGGCGGAGTGGTTCAATGATGGAGGACGGCTAACTACCGAGATAGACAGAAGTTTAAGGGGAGTTGAAGGCTGGGCTCCGCCAGTGCCCGAGCCTGCTTGCAGTAGGGAAGAGGTTGAGCGAGAGTTTTTTGAATATAGGCGTCGAGGGGACGTTGCGGTTACAACCGGAGACTGGGACCAGTGGGCTGACCAGTTCACTGTTGACGCCCAATATTTTGAACATCACTTCGGGAGATTTTCAGGTCGCGAGGAAATACGGTCATGGATTACAGAGACGATGAAGCCCGTACCAGAAATGCATTTTTCTCTTGATCATTACATGATTGACGGAAATAGAGTGGCGGCGGTTATTCCTAATTGTCTTCCAGACCCCAGAGGCCAGGGAGAGGTCTTCTCTTTCAACGTGCACGTTATTTTGCACTATGCGGGTAATGGACTCTGGAGTTATGAGGAAGATATCTACAATCCTCGCGAGGCTGAGGAAACTATTTCAGCGTGGATCGCTGCTGGAGGAACCTTTTCTCAAGCGAAATAAACCGGTGCTCTTTTACCCAGCTTCGCTATGGGTTACTGGTTCCTCGCCCATCCACTCTCGAAGAGTATTCTTTAGTTTCGTCTGCTGTATGAACAGGTCATGTTCTGGGCCGCTCTCTGTGGCTGATTGTGGCGCTTTAAGGTAGAAGCTCAACCATTCTTGCACGCCAGATTCCCCAGCACGATGGGCAAGATCCATGAAGAGGGCAAGATCAAGGACAATTGGTGCAGCTAATATCGAATCTCGGCAGAGAAAGTCCACTTTGATCTGCATGGGATAGCCAAGCCAACCAAAGATGTCGATATTGTCCCAACCTTCTTTGTTGTCACCTCGAGGTGGGT
>CACFFD010000059.1 GCA_902565595.1 Actinomycetota bacterium | reverse complement strand
AGATCGTACATGCTCGCCGTCATAGCCATGATCGCAGCAGTAATCGGAGCCTTTCTCTACCTCCGAATCCTCGTCAAAATTTGGCTGACTAAACCAGAAAAGGAAGAAGACGACGCGAAACTAAACATCCCATTTGAAATTTCACTGGTACTAGCGGTCACAGTTTTCGCAACGATGTTCCTCGGTATTTGGCCAGAACCCCTAGTCGAAATGGTAGAGCGGGCAATTCCCGTACTGATAGCGAGTTAGGAAATGAGTTACAAAAACTTCGACGTAATGCATCACCAATGCACGGGTAAGGATACAGATTATTAAACGTGCCTTATCTCAGAAAAACAATTAGAACTAAACATCATTTAACCACGTTTAACCCTCTACTTTGGGCTATCTTGAGTCGTACACCTTGGTCTCATTGGATCCAAGTAACTACTATTTATCAACGTGTCTGAATTTCTACGCAGCTATCTCACAGTCGCCGTTTTTGGTGTCCTCGCATGCCTCCTCGTTGGAGCTTTTGTGGGTCTCAGTGCTCTGATAAGGCCCGCTAGAAAACAAGACCAAAAGTACCTAACATATGAGTCAGGTGTAGACCCAGTCGGTACAGGCTGGGCTCAAAGCAATATCCGTTATTACATCTTCGCCCTCTTATTCGTCATGTTTGACGTTGAGGCTGTATTCATTTTTCCATGGGCCACCAGACTCGAGGCATATGGTTATTTCGGTTTAGTGGAGATGGCGATTTTTATCTTCATCCTCCTTTTAGGGCTTCTATACGCCTGGCGAAAAGGAGTTCTGAAATGGTTCTAGATCCAGAAAAACGGATGAACGTTACGGAGGCGCGATGGGACTTGTAGAGTCAGGAAAAATTCCAAAACCGTTGACAAAGCTCCTTAATATGAGCCGAAGGTACTCCATGTGGGTATACCAGTGGGGTTTGGCCTGCTGCGCGATCGAAATGGGTGCCGCATTTGCATCACCACGTTACGATGTGATGCGCTTAGGGGTCATTCCTCTTCCCGCTAGCCCACGACAAGCTGACTTTCTTGTTGTTTCAGGGACAGTCACTGACAAAATGGCTCCTGCAGTTCGGCGCCTATGGGAACAAATGCCAGATCCAAAATACGTTATTTCAATGGGGTCATGCGCAAATTGCGGTGGCCCATATTGGGATTCATACTCAGTTACCAAAGGAGTGGATCAAATCATCCCCGTAGACGTGTACGTACCCGGCTGCCCTCCACGACCTGAAGCGCTCCTTGAAGGAATTGTTCTCCTTCAAGAGCGCATCATGAATGAGGATATGGCCGAAAGGTGGAAGGGAGATCCCATTGTTGTTGAATAACTTCGCGAAATGGAACTCTTCGGCTTGCTCTAAGGAGCACTATGGCTGAGATACCTGAACACCTACTGAAACGCGCACAAGCTGCTAGAGAAAAAGCTGCAGCGCAAAAGAAAACCGAAGGAGAAGATTCAGCTCAATCAGAAAAGGCCGAACCAGCTGAAGAGCCGGAAGTGGAAGTGGTTCTTACTGATGAAAATGCCGAAGCAGCTCTCGCGATTCTTGAAACAGCACTACAAGGAAAAATTTTGGATTCACATATAGCTCCTGGCAGGGGGCTATGGATCCGAGTTGCCATTGAGGACTGGCGCTCTGCAGCGAAAGCTGCCAAAGAAAGCCTCGACTGTAAATTCTTTGACTGGCTATCTGCAATTGACTGGATGCCATCCCCATATGGGCGGGAACATGAGACTGAGCAGGACAAAATCACCGCAGAGCCTGAAGAACATGACGAGAAAGAAATGGAATGGGGATACACAGGCGGAGAAACCCGATTTCAGTTGATCTGCCGCGTCTACTCAATCTCTAGAAAGATAGGGGTAATGATCAAGGCAGATCTGCCCGATAGTGACCCTAGGGCACTGTCGCTTATTCCCATATATGCCGGAGCGAACTGGCATGAGCGCGAAGCAAGAGAGATGTTCGGGCTAACTTTTGATGAACACCCTGACCTTAGAAATATTTACCTTCCTGGCGACTTTGAAGGACATCCCTTGCGGAAGGACTACCCGCTTCTATCGAGAAGAATGAAACCATGGCCTGGCATAGTCGATGTTGAACTTCTCCCTGGAGATGATGAGTAATGGTGACTACCGAGAGCGAACAGATGGCCTACATAGCCGCTCAGGCAGCCGATGCCCGCGTCAATGTAGAAGTCGAAACCGATGAAGGCATGACTCTGAATTTAGGTCCTCAGCACCCTGCAACTCATGGAACCTTACGCATTGTGGCCAAACTCGATGGAGAAAAAGTTGTTGCTGCTGAACCAATTATGGGCTACATGCATCGAGGGTACGAAAAACTCACTGAAGTACGTACGTACCCCCAAGTAACCACCCTTGTCAATCGCATAGACTGGCTGGGGAGTTTCGCTAACGAGGTGCCATTTATCCTCGCTGCAGAACAACTAATGGAAGTAGAAGCACCTCCTCGAGCCCAATGGATCCGCACGGTACTGTTTGAACTGAGCCGGATAGCAAACATATCTCTATTCCTTGGTGACATGGCTGTTCAAGTAGGGGCAACAACCCCAGTATTCTACGCATTCCGAGATCGAGAATTTGTTCTAAACCAGATTGAGCGGGTAACAGGAGGTCGTTTCCATCCAAACTTTGACCGAATTGGAGGTCTAAAAGATGACCTTCCCAAAGGATGGATCGAGGAAACAGGCACCGTAATAGGAAAGATGCGAGATTTCTGTGACGAGATGGAAGAACTTGTATTAGGAAACGAAATTTTCCAAGCACGGACAAGAGGAATTGGAGTGATACCTCCTGAGGTAGCGTTGTCGTATGGCCTATCAGGAGCAAATCTTCGAGGTTCAGGAGTTGATTGGGATATTCGAAGAGATGCCAATGTAGGCCTGGTTTATGACGAAGTTGATTGGAAAGTTTGGACACACCCTGATGGTGACTCATTTTCTCGATTCTGGGTTCGGCTTCAAGAAACTCGCGAAGCCTGTAATATCATCGAGCAGTTGCTTGGTGGGATACCTGCAGGGCCGATCATGGCGAAAGTGCCACGCATCATTAAAGTCCCCGCTGGGGAAGCTTACGTTGCTACTGAGAATCCACTTGGAGAAATGGGATTCTACGTGGTAAGTCAAGGCGACTTAACACCATTTAGAGTCAAGATCAGATCAGCAAGCTTCTCCAACATGTCCATCACTCCTTGGCTACTTAAAGGGGTATTCGTTCCAGACATTATCTCAATCCTTGCTTCCCTCTATTTTATTTTGGGAGATATTGACCGATGACCAGTGTCCTTGCTCTAGACCCCGCATGGTGGCAACAAACGTTCCTCATCAAGGTACCAATCGGGCTCCTTGCTGTTCTGCTTCCAGCAGGAACCATCGTATACCTATACCTGTTTAAAGCTATTTCTTTTATGCAAAGTCGTTTAGGGCCAATGGAAGCAGGCCCATACGGTTCCATGCAGCTACTAGCTGAGGTAGGTAAATGGCTACAGAAAGAAGATATTTTCCCAACCAAGGCAGATAAATTTGTTTTTGCTGCAGCCCCGTTTGTAGTGCTCATGTCAACTTTCTTGTTGGTAGTAATTATTCCGGCAGGCCCAGATGCGATGTTTGTCAATCTTGATGCCGGGATATATTTTGCGATGGCGGTTTCCTCTGTTTCTGTCATAGGAATACTTATGGCTGGCTGGGCCTCGGCCAATAAATACTCACTGC
>CACFFD010000058.1 GCA_902565595.1 Actinomycetota bacterium | reverse complement strand
GAAGTTGATGAGATCTTAGCGAAAGGATGGCCGAAAGCTGACACGATGCTGACGATCGATCCGCCGTATCAAACTCGCTACCGTAAGTTGATTAGTAAAACGTTTTCTGCTCGAAGGATCGGAGAATACGAAGCTAAAGTTCGGGAAATTGCTATTGACCTGATCAAAGATTTTCCATCTCGCGGGTCGATTAATTTCAGTGAGGTTTTCGCTACGCCGCTGCCTATAAAGGCGATTCACCATATTCTGAACATGGCGCCAGAAGTTGAAAACAAAATCAAGTGGTGGTCTGAAGCCAGTATTAACACGCTCGGAGCTAACCCATCGAGGGAAAAGAGATTAGAGACCGCCGAATCTATCGTTGATTGTCAGATGTATTGGTTCTCAGAGTACGAGGACAGGATAATTAACCCACAAGACGATATTCTTTCTGAATTGGCTCACGCCGATTTCGACGATCCTGATCTCCACGAAGGCGAAACAAGAAAGCTGAACTTCCCCGAGGTCTATGGAATCATGCGTCAACTTATGGTTGCGGGGAATGAGACAACTACAAAATTTTTGAATGAAACGATGCGGTTATTGATCGAAAATCCAGAATGGTGGGAAGAACTCGAACGTAATTCTGATGGAATTTCATACGGGATCGTTGAAGAAGGGCTACGAACCTCATCGCCAACTCAGGGTCTTTTCAGGACGGTAACGAAAGACACAGAGGTAGAAGGGACTTCCGTTCCGAAGGGGTCGCGTGTTTGGGTCGTTTTTGCTGCTGCAAATAGAGACGAACGTGAATTTAGCACCCCTGAAGAATTTTTACCTGACCGTGAAAATGCGAATAAGCATCTAGCGTTCGGTAAAGGGCATCATTTCTGTATCGGGGCTCCCCTTTCAAGGCTGGAGGGGAGAGTGGCATTCGAAGAACTCGGCAAACGAATCAAGTTGCCGAGTTTTAATGTCAAAAACACATTCGAGTATGAACCTAGCTATGTTGTTCGCGGGTTGAGTGCTTTACATATTGACGTGGAGAAGAAAACCTAGGCCTATTGCCGACATGTGGTAATACACGTCTCCTACCCTTGGGTTGTTCCTCCATCGAGCGCGTCTGCAAGACGTTTACTCCACCTTTGTTCTAGTTTCTCAACTTGAACTGTGCACAAGTTTTTGACTGAGAAGGTATCGCCATGCGCAAGTCCCATACGAACACAAGGAACTTGGTATTCGCCGGCGAGTTCTTCGACTTCTGGCATGTTTTCTGGGTCCACTGCGGTAAGAATTCGGCTGGGAGATTCAGAAAAGAATGAGATATGGTCAGGGATACGAGCTAATGTGCAACCTATCCCGGAATGAATCGCCATCTCAGCAGCACATACTCCGAGTCCTCCAGTTGAAACATCGTGTAATCCAGTAACTAGTTTTCTCGTAACGAGGGTCCGTGTGAGTGCGCATACTCTCTGGTGTAATTCTAAGTCGATAGCGGGTAATGATCCGTTCCGATGCCCTTTGTGAAAAGCCCAAGCACTTCCACATAAACCATTCGCTTCTGGTCCAAGAAGCATAATGCGGTCACCTTCATTCCATGCTTGGCCGGGTGGCGGTTCGTTTAGGTCATCGATTATCCCGATCACTCCCACAATTGGTGTTGGGTCAATGTTTACGCCTTGACTCTCGTTATATAGGGAGACGTTCCCACCGACTACGGGTAGGTTGAACGCGTTACAGGCCTCAGCCATACCGTCGACTGCTTCACTTAGCTGCCACATGACGACTGGATTTTCTGGATTGCCGAAGTTTAAACAATTCACTAACGCCTGCGGAAGTGCTCCTACACACGCTAGATTCAGAACCGCTTCAGCTACTGTCATTGCTGCGCCAATGCGAGGATTGATAGCGCACCACCTGTGGTTTCCGTCAGTTGTGAGGGCTATCCCCCTTCCAGTGTTACGACCTGTTGTTGGATGTTTAAGTCGTAGTACGGCTGCGTCGCTTCCGGGACCTACAACGGTATTGAGGAACAGTTGCGAATCATATTGGGAAGTCGCCCATTGTGGACTTATCAGTAGGTCCTTTAGGTCTTCTTCGATTTGTTCGGGTGGGTCAAGCTGTATCGCTTGATCGGCTGCTATTTCATCAATTTGATCGGGTTCAGCCATGGGCCGTTGATACAGCGGGGCGTCTTCATGGAGAGAAGACGCAGGAACTTCTCCTAGCACCTCACCATCAAAATCATCGACAATTCGAAGCGCTCCCGTCGGTGTGACTTTTCCAACAACCGATGCCCGTATTTCCCATTTTCGGCATATCGCAAAAACTTGTTCTAGATTGTCTGGCTCTACAATCGCTAGCATACGTTCTTGTGATTCGCTGGTCATGATTTCGAATGGCTCCATACCTGCTTCTCTTTGTGGGACTGCTGAGACATTAAAGTCCATACCGACTCCACCTCGGGATGCGGTCTCTGATGACGCGCAGGCTAGGCCTGCTCCCCCTAGGTCCTGTATGCCGACAACTAAGCCTTCGTTGAGAAGTTCCAAACAACCCTCGATTAGACGTTTCTCTTCGAAAGGGTCACCTACTTGAACGCTTGGCCGTTTTTCTGCGTCTTTTTCTTCATCTCCGAACCCCGCTGATGCAAGGACACTTACTCCACCAATTCCATCTCTTCCAGTAGTGGAGCCAAGAAGTACTGCTAGATTTCCTACTCCGGAAGCTTGACCGAGTACAAGCCTTTCTTTAGGAAGTATTCCTACACAAAGAACATTGACCAGAGGGTTCCCTACATAGGTCTCATCAAACACGATCTCACCGCCGACATTAGGAACACCTACAGAATTGCCGTAGCCGGAAATACCACTAACAACTCCTTCAGCTACCCATCTACTTCGCGCATCATCTAGTGGGCCGAATCGTAAGGGGTCCATAATCGCTATAGGACGAGCGCCCATAGTGAAGATATCCCTGATGATGCCGCCTACACCTGTAGCTGCTCCTTGATATGGCTCGATATAGCTGGGGTGGTTATGGCTTTCAATACGGAGAGCAATCGCTATCCCATCGCCTACGTCTATCACTCCGGCATTTTCTCCTGGGCCTACTAAGACATTGTCTCCTTCTGTGGGAAGACGTTTGAGGTGTATGCGCGATGACTTGTAGGAACAATGTTCACTCCACATAACGGAGTACATGGCGAGCTCGAGGTGATTGGGTTCTCTTCCAAGAATGTCAATTATGCTCGCTAGCTCATCGTCCGTTAGGCCCAATGAGCGGTGTAGTGGCTCAGTCATAACGGACCTTTCCCTGACTTCTCGGGTGTTTAGACTGTCGCATGTGCCCCCTGAAGGAAACTTTCTAACAGGACACGACCATCGGTGCTTCCCAGCAGAGGATGGCATGCACGTTCTGGGTGGGGCATTAATCCGACTACGTTTCTTTCTACATTGCAAATCCCTGCAATGTTCGCCATGGAACCATTTGGGTTGTCTGTATATGTCAAAATAATCTGATCTTGTTCCTGTAGCTGGGTGAGCGTTTCTTCAGTGCAGGTGAAATTCCCTTCGAAATGATTTATGGGAATTCGAAGAGTTTGACCTTCATACGCCATATTCGTAAGGACAGAATTTGTGCTTTCAACCCGGAGTTCAACTTCTTTGCAAAGAAATTTGAGTCCGGCGTTCTTCTGGAGTGCACCTGGTAAAAGTCCAGCTTCGGTTAGTACTTGAAATCCGTTGCAGATACCTAAGACGGGACCGCCGTTGTGGGCGAATTCAATGATTGCTTCCATAGCCGGTGAGAATCGTGCGATCGCTCCGGGTCGAAGGTAATCACCGTGGGCGAATCCTCCTGGTATGACAACTGCATCTACCCCCCCGAAGTTCACTATCTGCATGCCATAGCAATATAGGAGTCGCTCCTAGATCTGCTAGTGCTTCCATGGCATCTTTTTCACAGTTTGATCCAGGAAAAACAACTACACCAATGCTTGGATTCACCCGGCTACCTGTATTTCAATTACTGCTTCTTCTATGACAGGGTTTGTTAGAAAACGGTCACAGAGTTCGGTAACTATGCTGTTAGCTTCTTCGGCATCTTTAGCTTCGACCTGGAAGCGAATAGATTTCCCCACGCGGACATTGGTGATTCCAGTAAATCCTAGATTCGCCGTCGCTTTTTCTATCGTGGAACCTTGGGGGTCAGCTATTCCTTCACGAAGCTTCACTTCTACGCAAGCGTCATAAACCATTTGATAATGCTGTCACATCTCAGTGGGTAAAGGGAGTATCCTGCCGCCGAGATTTTGATTTTCTGGTCTTTACGCTTCGAGATACGTCCTCACGCGCTGCTGTAGGTGCCTGACTCTGATTTCCTGATAATTTCCAAGTGTCTGTCCGCTTTTGAAACTGGATTTGAATCCGCGTGTTTGTGCCGCAAGATTGGCAGTGTCTTGATCATAAACTCGTCCTAGAGGGCCAACTCCTTCAGCTTCCGAATAGCTTTCATCTATACCTAATT
>CACFFD010000057.1 GCA_902565595.1 Actinomycetota bacterium | reverse complement strand
AGTCCGGAGATTCTGAAAAAGAAGTCATGGCGAGGAAAGGCGTCATCATCGCTACTGGGGGTTTTGAATGGAATCCTGAACTTGTTAGAACGTTCCTTCGGGGTCCCATGAATGCACCAGTAGGAAATCCCGAAAACACTGGTGATGGTCTGGAGATGGCTATGGAAGCGGGAGCTCGACTTGGAAATATGCGAAACGCTTGGTGGGTTCCTGTTACTAGAATTCCCGGGGAGAGTCTTTTCGGGCATCCATCGTCTAGGTTGATTATCACCGAGCGAACACGCCCACATTCTCTCATGGTGAACCGGTATGGGGTTAGGTTCACCAATGAAGCAGGAAACTATAATGCTATGGGCGGGGCACTCCATAGCTTTGATCCTCAAAGGTTTGAATATCAGAACATTCCGTGCTGGCTAGTCTTCGACCACCACTACAAACTTCGCTATGACGTTGCCGGAAGTATGCCAGGAGAGCATATTCCTGATTGGATGCACACCTCCGAGACCATACAGGGACTGGCGGAAGTTATCGACGTCCCTCCGGAATCTCTCGATAGCACTGTGAAAAGATTTAATGAATATGCGTCTATAGGAGAGGATCCTGATTTCCACCGAGGCGTAAGCGCATACGACACTTTTAACGGTGACCAAAACATTCCTGGAATTGAAGCAACACTCCAGCCTTTAGACACTCCACCGTTCTATGCGATCAAGATAGAAAGCGGTTCCCTTGGAACTAATGGAGGGCCTAAAACTGATGTATCTGGTCGGGTGCTTTCGATTGATGGAGGGGTAATACCGGGATTATTTGCAGCTGGGAATGCAATGGCGGCTCCAACCGGAATGGTTTATGGGGGAGCAGGCGGGACAATTGGGCCAGCTATGACGTTCGGATACATCGCAGGGAGAGCTGCAGCATCACGATGACTCGCGACCGGATTGCTTTATCGCTCTAGCTGCTTCTCGCTCTGCTTCTCTTTGCGCAATCGTTCGTCGTTTATCAACTAGATTCTTCCTCCTAGCCAAAGCCAACTCTACTTTTGCACGCCCATTTCTAAAATAAACTGCGAGCGGGATCAAGGTAAGCCCCTTTTGGTCAATTTGTAACTGGATTTTTCTTATCTCTTTTTTGTGTAAAAGTAGTTTCTTCGGACGGTCGGGGTCATGGGAGAAAGCGGAACCCGAGTGCTGGTATTTGCTTATATGAAATGAATTAAGCCATATTTCACCATCGTGGATCCGAGCGTATGCTTCAGCAATTTGTGACTTTGCGTTTCTTAGGGATTTCACTTCACTGCCTTGAAGGACTAGCCCAGCTTCAATCGAATCGATAATTTCAAATTCTCGCCTCGCCTGTCTATTGGTTGCTACTACTTTTTTACCGTTTGAACCCATAATGATCGAGGCTACAGCTCCATCTAGGATTCATGGAGCGTCTTCAAAGATTTCCTGAAATATAGTCAAAGTAGAAAACGATGATCTTCGCTATTATTAGATCTATGCTTTCAATCACAGCTGTAGTTCGGGACCAAATAATCAGCCATGCTCAACGAGGACTTCCAAACGAAGCTTGCGGCCTATTTGCAGGTGGAAAGGGCACAGAGGTCGTAGAAACTTTCTTTCCTATGCAGAATGCAGCTGAATCTCACCTTATCTATCAGCTTGACCCAAAAGAATTTATTGAAGTCGAACAAACAGCGGATCAACTCGGAATACAGATACTTGGAGTGATGCATAGTCATACAGCTTCAGAAGCGTACCCATCAGAAACTGATGTTCGCGATGCTAACCAATTTGACCCATTTGGTATTTGGTATTACCTCATCGTCTCATTGAAGGATAAAGAGCCTTCCATTCGAGCTTTCCAGATTCTTGAAACAAATATCAACGAAGTAGAGATTGCCATCAAATAGTGAGCAAGATTTCCCTTGAAAACTAGAGAAGGGGAGTGAACTCCTCACAATAACGTAATACTGAAGTATGGCGCCTTACGCATCGATCGTTGACCTCATAGGAAATACCCCGATAATTGAAGTCTCCGAACTTAGCCCAAATCCAGATGTGAGAATCTATGCAAAGCTCGAAGGTCAAAATCCAGCTGGTTCTGTAAAAGACCGAATAGCAAAAGCAATGATCCTCGCAGCGGAAAAAGAAGGAAAACTTACTGCTGGAAGTGTCATACTCGAGCCATCGTCCGGTAACACAGGGATAGCCTTAGCTATGATTTCTTCAATACGGGGCTATCAGCTAAAAATCGTCCTTCCAGATAATGTCTCAATTGAACGACGGCAATTGTTAGAAGTCTGGGGGGCGGAAATCATTTCCAGCCTCGGCAGTGAAGGGTCAAATGGCGCTGTCCGTCGCGCCCAGCAGCTAGCGAAAGAAAACCCAGACTGGGTTTTTCTCTACCAATATGGAAATGAAGCGAACCCTGAGATTCATTACACGACTACTGGGCCTGAGATACTTGAAGATGTCCCTGGCATCACTCATTTCGTAGCGGGGCTAGGTACATCTGGAACGTTGATGGGAGTTGGCCGCTATTTAAAGGAGCAGAATCCAACCATTCAGATACTAGCTGTGGAGCCTCCATCAGGAGAGAGTGTAGAAGGCCTAAGAAGCTTGGAGGATGGATTTATACCTCCGGTTTTCGAACAATGGAATGGCATGGACCTTCTAGACGGGAAAAGAATCATTCGTCCTATTGAGTCTATCGAATGTGCAAGAAAGCTCGCTCAAACGAGCGGTATCTTTGCAGGGATATCATCTGGAGCCGCGCTTGCAGGGGCTTTACGAGTTGCGGGGCAAATTGAATCTGGAAATATTGTGTTTATTGTTTGTGATGGCGGTTGGAAATATCTCTCGACAGAAGCCTGGACGAAGCCGATAGATGAAGTAGCAGAGTCAATCAACCGTATTATTTACTTCTAATGACAAAAGGAAAGATCATCATTGGAAATTCTCTTCGCTCTACCTCTACGATGAGGAACTGTGTCTAACGAAAAGCCAATCGGCATCTTTGATTCAGGATTCGGTGGGTTAACTGTCGCAAGAGCAGTAATGGATCTCCTTCCATCAGAGGATGTTGTCTACTTTGGGGATACCGCAAGATACCCCTACGGGCCTAAGCCGCTAGACGAAGTTCGGGAATTCGCTTTTCAGATAGCGGAATACCTTATTGACGAACATGAGGTGAAGCTTCTAGTAGTTGCATGCAATACTGCTGCTGCTGCTGCGCTAGACGAACTTTCTACAGAAGTGCCGGTTCCAATAATCGGAGTAATTGCCCCCGGCACTCAGGCGGCGATTGATGTATCAGAGATAGGCCGGATTGCTGTAATAGGTACTGTCGGAACGATAAACAGTGGGGCGTATGAGCGAGCATTCAGTGATTTATCCAAGGGAGAAATTCAACCTCTGACACTCGCTTGCCCAGGGTTCGTTGAATTTGTAGAAAAAGGAGAATCCTCAGGAGAGCAGTTACAAGTTCTGGCTGAACGCCTACTTGCCCCTATCGTTTCTGCGAATGTAGATACGCTTCTTCTGGGTTGCACGCATTACCCTTACCTGGCTCGAGCCATAGGACAGGTGGTGGGAAGTGACGTCGTGTTAGTTTCATCTGCTGACGAAACCGCCTTCGAAGTTTCAAGGCAGTTAAATGAGATTGACCTACTTGCTGAAAAGGAAAAAGAAGGGAAACGTGTGTTTATTTCGTCAGGGGATGTATCTTGGTTCGCAGAGGTTGGTCAAAGATTATTTGGTCCTGAGCTGGCTTCTGCACAAGCACACGAATGGAACCCATCGACGTGAACACTACCCCCCCCGGAAATCACTGTACTTGGCTGCAGCGGCACCTACGCGAAGAAAGGTGGAGCTTGCACGGGTTTCCTCGTTCAGAGTTCAGAGGCAAATGTGTGGTTAGATGCGGGGCCAGGGACTCTTGGAAATCTCCAAAAGCATATTGAAATCGAACAGTTAACTGCAGTTGTGTTAACCCATGAGCATGCTGACCACTGGCTTGAGCTTCCCGTTTTATATAACGCTATTCGCCATTACGTTATGTGTGGGCAAATTCCCGTCTATGGAACCATGGGGACTTTGGAGCTGGCTAAGCAGATGTGCCCAGCGTTGGATGAAGCCTTTATTTGGAATGTAATTGCAGACAAGTCTAGGCAAACAATAGGAGATCAAGAGTGGACTTGGGCGCAAACAGACCATTATGTGGAGACAATGGCTAGCAGGGTAGATGTTGGACAATCAAGCTTTGTTTTCACAGCAGATACAGGGCCTAATTGGGACGTCAAGGAGCTAGGGGACAGCGTCTCATTGGCAATTGCAGAGTCAACTTTTCTATCACATAAGGAAGATGAAGGCATTCTTCATCTTTCAGCTAGACAGGCAGGGGAACTGGGAAGAAAAATCAGCGCTGATCATTTAGTTCTTTCGCACTTAGCCCCAGGTGAAGACAGGGATCAGCATCAAATTGAGGCCAGTGAAGTATTTGATGGGCGCATTACCGTTGCTGCAGCTGGTGACAAGTACAGTTTCTAGGAGGTGAAATGGAGGTTAATGTGATCAGGTCAGACGACAGAGAACCTGATGAACTTCGGCCAATAACTTTTGTTCGTGATTTTACATCGATGGCGGACGGCTCCGTCCTTGCAACCTTTGGCAACACAACGGTTTTGTGTACGGCATCAGTTGATGATGACGTACCTCGGTGGATGAGGGGTTCTGGCACGGGTTGGGTAACAGCTGAGTATTCTATGCTTCCTGGATCATCCCCTGAGCGTGTC
>CACFFD010000056.1 GCA_902565595.1 Actinomycetota bacterium | reverse complement strand
ATCTACGCCAAGGTCTCCCCAGGGAAGATCAGCTGGGTTTCGTTCTGAAAGAACGGTGAGTTTAGAGCCGTCGACGTTTATTCCCCCCCGAACAGCTGTCACCTTTCCCCCAAATTTGCCATGTACTGAGTCGTTTTTTAGAAGATGCGCTAACGTCTCCAGAGAACCGAGGTCATTTACGGCAACAAATTCAATGTTGGCATTTGAAATTTTTGCCGCTCGGAAAAAATTTCTACCTATTCTTCCGAACCCGTTTATACCAACTCGAATAGTCATGATCATTCCTCCTGGGGGTGAAGTTGCTTGCATCTGCGATGCTAGCGATTCTGAAAGCGCAACACAGTGATGTCTGAGCCTTTTACTCTCTTAGGTCCCTGTGGCTAGCTTTCGCTGGGTAATTTAGTTCCGCTAAAATCGATTCCAATTCGTCGACAATGGTTACTGACCTATGCTTTCCTCCGGTGCATCCAATGGCCAGACTGAGATAGCTTTTCCCCTCTTCTTCATAAGCGGGCAAGAGCAACTCTAGAAGCTCTTTTAATTTGGTTAGAAATTTTTGGGCAATAGGGTCATTGAGGATGAATTTCTTCACTTCACTGTTCAAGCCTGTTAAGTCTCTCAATTCTTTAATCCAATAGGGATTAGGTAGAAATCTGCAGTCCATTACTAAATCCACGTCCGTCGGTAGTCCATGCTTAAATCCAAAAGAGACGAGCCGGATCTGCATTTGCTTTCCTTGCGGATTTAATGCAAAAAGCTCTTCGATTCGCTGTCCAAGTTGATGCACATTGAGAGAGCTTGTGTCTATCTCCACGTCAGCAGCGCCGCGCAAGATGTCTATCGCTTCAGATTCTGCAACAATTGACTCTCGTAGGCTCCCCGCTATCTCATAGGGGTGCCTTCTTCTGCTTTCCTCGTATCGCCGTATCAAGGTCTCCTCATCCGCAGTTAAGTAAAGAATAGATGTACTTATGCTCGGCTCCTTTTGTAAGTCTATGATCTCCGCCATTGTGTCTTCAGGAGCTTCTGTTCCAACGACTAGGGCCACATGAGTTCGTAAGGACCCTGGGGAAAGAGCAAGTTCAGCGACCTTAGGAATAAGCGGAGTTGGGAGATTATCGATGACGAACCAACCGAGGTCATCGAGTGATTTTGCGGCTTCGGAGCGACCTGCACCTGAGCGGCCGGCGATAATTAGAAACTCTGCCATAGCTGTATCGTAGGCGCGCTACATCCGTCTTTAAAAGAGCATTCATCTAGTTTGCGGACTTTTAATTTGAGCATACGATGATCAAAAGCCTAGGTATGTAGCGGATGGTAACAAATTCCGGATTCTTCTTGATGTGTCTGTCAGAAAGCGTTGGCTCATAGAGTCTTTCTATTGTAAAACCAGACTCGATAAGTGTATTGACGTATTTACTGATCGGTCTGTGTTCGTAAGGTAGAAAAACTCCCTTCTCTACTTCTTCGAAATGACTTGTCTCAACTAGATAATCAGATACTCTCCAGTACTTACTAGGGGGATCTTCCCCATGGTCGAATACAAAACCACTTTCGGGTGTTTGCATTGCAGGATGGTTTAAGATGAGGATGAACTTTCCGCTTGGGCGTAGAACACGACTTACTTCTTCAACGGCTTCCATCAATTCGAGTGCGTGTTCGAACACGAGGCAGGCAACAGCTCCGTCAAATACGCCATCACCAAATGGCAATCTTGCTATCTCGGCTTGAACAAAATTAGGGCGCAGACTCTTTATATTTCCAGCGCTCATCTGTTGAAAGCTGAAATCTGTACAGGTTAACTCAGAGCCAATCTCCTCGATAAGGTATCGAGATAGTCGACCTTCTCCCCCTCCAATGTCGATGATTTTCCCCAATCCGCTAAGCGAATCTTTAACGAAAGGCAAAATTACATCTTGGTAATCGGCGTCATCTCGGGCGGTGTATTGATCTGCCCACCAATGGCTATTTTGGTCCCAGAGCGACCTTCGCTCATCATCGCCCATATCCGCTCCCAGCGGTGCTAGGCGGACTCGTGAATTTCTGATACACCGCTTTTGCTGCGTTGGAAGGAAGCCATGGCAAATTCTCTAGATCTTCAAGAGTCGCTTGTTGTATTTTCTTAACGCTGCCGAATTCTTTGACCAACCGCGCCGCTCGAACTTTCCCTATTCCGGGGATTCCTTCGAGGGCTGAGCCGGTCATGGTTTTGCTTCGTAGCTGCCGGTGATAGGAAACGGCGAATCTGTGACTTTCATCGCGAATCCTTTGGATCAGGTATAGCGCTTCCGAGCCCCGAGGAATTTCTATGGGAGCATGACGATCTGGGATGAAAATTTCCTCGTTCTTCTTGGCTATCGCTGCAACAGGAATGGATTGATCTATGCTCAACTTCTTAAACGCTTTCAGCGCGGCGCTAAGCTGGCCTTTGCCTCCGTCAACAAGAATAAGTTGCGGGGTATACGAAAAGGCATTCCGCTCATTGATAGGTTTTTCAAGTTCAGTTATATAGTTGCTTAAACGTCTGGAGATAACTTCTTCCATTGCTGCGTAGTCATCGTTGCCAGCTACCCGTTGTATCTTGAATCTCCTGTAGTCTTTTTTCTTCGGCAAGCCATCTTCCATAACAACCATTGACCCAACATAATTTGTTCCTTGAATGTGGCTCATGTCAAAGCACTCAATCCGCAATGGGGCATTTGGCAAATTCAAGTACTGCTGGAGTTCACTTAAAGCTCGTGATCTGGTGTTGTGATCTGTTGCTCGTTTCAATCGGTTTCGCTGAAAGGCATCTCGGGCGTTTATGGTGACAGTCTCCATCAGAGAACGCTTATCGCCTCGGACAGGGACAGTGACTCGAACGTTTGATCCGCGTAATTCACTTAGCCAGCTCTCGAAGAACTCCTTATTTTCAGGCAGCTCTGGCACGAAGACCCTCTTGGGGTATCCCATCGGACTCTTCTCTATGTAAATTTTTTCTAATACTTTTGCTATTAGAGCTTCGCCAGTCATTTCTTGGGTTTTGTCTACTGTTAGGGATCGCTGCCCCATTACCTTTCCTTTTCTGATCAAAAACGTATGGACAGATGCGCCTAGTTCATCCTGCTCTACCCCCAGCACATCAAAGTCTTCAGACCTTGTCCCCACCATGAGCTGACGTTCGGCAGCTTTTTGGACGTTCAGTAAATTATCTCTTAGGCGCGCCGCTCGCTCGTATTCCTGAGCCGACGATGCGCTTTCCATTTCTTTTTTCAAAGCTGATAGGACATTTTCAGTGTCTCCTTCAAGGAATTGCAGGAGTTCCGTAACGAGATTCTGATATCCCTCTTCTGTCACCTCGTCGACACAGGGGCCGCAGCATTTCTTGATGTGAAAATCCAAGCAGGGTTTTCCTAAACGTTCATGCCTTTTGTATTTTGCATCTGAGCATGTCCTCAATGGAAATGTCCTTTGAAGTAAATCGAGAGTATCGCGGATTGCTCCAACATCTACGTATGGGCCAAAGTACCTGTTAGCTTTCTTTAGCTTGCCTCGGATTAGTGTTGCTCTCGGCCATTTATCACTAACTGTCACTGCCAGATAGGGATAGCTCTTGTCATCACGAAGCCGGACGTTATAGCGAGGTTGATGCTCTTGGATAAGATTATGCTCGAGCATGAGGGCCTCTGCCTCGTTAGTGACCTGAATCCAATCCAGACTTTGTGCTTCTTCGAGCATCTGCTGTGTACGGATTGGGAGATTGCTCAACTGTTGAAAGTAGCTATTCAAACGATTCCTAAGTGACTTTGCTTTCCCTACATAGAGAACTCTTCCTTCTTCATCCTTGAAGAGATATGATCCAGGTCTGGAAGGAATACTCTGGGAAGGTGGTCTTTGTATCATCAGCTGGCTCTTTGTTCGGATTTTGTGAAAGTTGAACCTCTTATAGAGTACCAGCGTTCTCAAGTATGGGCTTTAGGAATTGTCCCGTGAAACTTTCATCTGTTTTGGCAACAAGTTCAGGAGGTCCTTCCGCAACTATCTCTCCCCCTTCGTCCCCTCCTCCTGGTCCAAGGTCAATTATCCAATCGGCTGTTTTTATAACATCTAAGTTGTGTTCGATTATCAGGACCGTGTTTCCCTGATCGACGAGTCGGCCGAGGACAGTCATCAACTTTCGAACATCTTCGAAATGTAAACCTGTTGTTGGCTCGTCAAGGATATACATGGTGTGGCCAGTCGACCGCTTTGCTAATTCGGTCGCAAGTTTCACTCGCTGGGCTTCTCCGCCAGAAAGTGTCGGCGCCGGTTGCCCCAAACGAACGTAGCCTAACCCTACATCCACAAGCGTTTGCATGTGTCGAGCGATTGGTGGCTGGTTTGAAAAGAACTCGAGTGCTTCTTCGCACGATAAGCCAAGTACCTCTGCAATGTTTTTTCCCTTGAATTCAATCTCTAAAGTGTCTCGGTTGTATCTGGCCCCGTTACAAATCTCGCATGGAACGTATACGTCGGGAAGGAAGTGCATTTCAATCTTTATCGTTCCATCTCCAGAACAAGCTTCGCACCTGCCTCCCTTGACATTGAAGGAGAATCTTCCCGGAAGATATCCCCGTACTTTAGCTTCTTGGGTTTTTGCGAAGAGTTTTCTAATGTGGTCAAACACTCCGGTGTAGGTTGCGGGATTTGATCGAGGTGTTCGCCCAATTGGTTGTTGGTCTATGTTGATTATTTTGTCGAGGCTTTCAAGTCCTTCTACTTTTCGATGAAGGCCTGGCGGGGTTTTTGCCTTATAGATATGCTGCATCAGCGCTTTATGTAAGATGTCACTAACCAAGGTAGATTTTCCTGAACCTGAAACGCCGGTAACAGCAACGAAGCAGCCTAACGGTATTTCTACGTCAATTTCTTTCAAGTTGTGTTCTCGGGCGCCTCGTATAGTGACCCAATCATCACCTGTTTTTCTCCTAAGCGCAGGAACTGGTATTTCTTTTTTCCCACTCAGATATTTGCCGGTAATGGAAGCAGCGTTCTTCTTAAGCTGAGCCACTGTTCCGGAATGAACTACTTGACCACCATGTTCACCAGCACCTGGACCTATATCTACGACGTGATCTGCTACCCGTATGGTATCTTCATCATGTTCAACGACGATTACCGTATTGCCTAGGTCGCGGAGACGTTGAAGGGTTTCGATCAGGCGTTTATTATCTCGCTGATGCAGGCCAATTGATGGTTCGTCTAAGACATAGAGAACGCCGACTAGCCCAGACCCGATTTGCGAAGCTAACCTTATCCGCTGCGCTTCACCTCCAGACAAGGTGCTTGCAGCCCTATTCAATGAGAGGTAGTCAAGCCCTACATCAAGAAGAAATCCCATTCTCGCGTTGATCTCTTTCAGTACTTGCGATGCTATGATCTGGTCCCTATCTCCTAGCTCCAGCTCTGCAAGATATGCAGCAGATTCCTTAATGCTCATACTGCAAATAGTGGCAATATTTGTTTCGTTGATTGTTACAGCCAGCGACATAGGCTTTAAGCGAGCACCTTCACATGTAGAGCACGGGACTTCTCGCATATACCCCTCTATCCATTCTCGCTGGCGTTCACTATCCGCTTCGGAGTGCCTTCTTTTTAGCCACTTAATAACTCCTTCAAAGTTCGCATTAAACGTTCTGGTTCGACCATACCGATTCGTATAGGTAACTTGTGTACGTTTTTTGTTTCCCCC
>CACFFD010000055.1 GCA_902565595.1 Actinomycetota bacterium | reverse complement strand
GAAGAACTATTCTCAAAATTCGCCCAAGATATTGTGCTCCTTGCCTCGGTCGGAATACAGCCAGTCGTTGTCCATGGCGGGGGACCTCAGATTGGACAGCACCTGAAAGAAATTGGGAAAGAAAGCACGTTCATTGATGGTCTTCGTGTCACTGATGCTGAAACGCTCACTGCTGTTCGAGAGGTTCTTGTTCATCAAGTTGGGAAAAAAATAGTTGAGACAATAACTGCTTATGGCGGATCAGCTACAGCACTAACAGGAGAGACAGAAAGCCTTCTCACAGTCATACCCAAAGGTAAACGTTTCGGATTTGTTGGAGAAGTCTCCAACGTAAACCCTGATATTATTTCACGCCTTCATCAGCAAGGGGAAGTACCGGTAGTTTCCACCATTGGGCAGGATACTGGTGGCCAAGCATACAATATCAACGCAGATACCGCTGCTGGTGCTCTCGCAGGTGCACTTCTTGCAGAAAAAGCAATATATCTATCTGATGTCCCCGGATTACTAATTGACAAAGATGACCCAACCTCAATTATTTCTTCGGTTCAACACAAGGAACTCCACACAATGTTTGAGAATGGAGTCATCTCTGATGGGATGATTCCCAAAGTCGAATCATGTATCCACGCTCTAGAAAAAGGCGCAAAAGCCGCTCATCTGCTTGATGGGCGCGTCTCGCATGTACTCCTCTTAGAGCTGTTCACAGATAGTGGAATCGGAACCATGATTAAAAAAGGGGGAGAGGATGTCTAACCACGCAATCAATATGGGGGCTGACGCCGAACTGGCGAGATGCCCAATAATGCCGACCTATGGGGCGCCTTCAGTCATGTTCGTGCGTGGGCAGGGGACTGAATTATGGGACTCACAAGGTAAAAGGTATCTAGATTTTGTTGGCGGTCTGGCTGTTCAATCACTCGGTCATGCAAACCCAGAAGTTGCTGAGGCTATCTCCGAGCAGGCAATGACGTTAACTCAAGTATCCAACTACTGGGCAACCGAACACGCCCATCACGTTGCTCTCCAACTCGATAGGCACATCACAGGGTCAGGAAGTTCCTATGGGTCAGATTCTGGTTCTCCTTCCGGCCAGGTTTTCTTTTGTAACTCAGGGGCAGAAGCAAATGAACTTGCATTTAAACTAGCGAGAAAATATACAGGAAGCGGACAATACGAGATTCTCACAGCAATGGGTTCCTTCCATGGGAGAACACTCGCAGCTCTTGCAGCATGCGGTCAACCGCACAAGCACGAACCTTTTGAGCCCATGCCATCAGGCTTCCATCATTTCAAAAGAGATGAGCCAGATTCGCTGGAGGAACTATTATCCTCTTCAACCGCTGCTATTCATGTCGAGCCTGTTCAAGGAGAAGGTGGAGTATGGCCAAGTAATAAAGCGTTCATGTCACGAGTCCAAGAACTCTCTTCAGAAAATAAAGTCCTCTTCATGGTTGATGAGGTTCAAAGCGGCCTGTGTCGAACAGGGAAATGGTTTGCTTTTCAACATTTCGGCGTTGAACCAGACGTTGTCTGTATCGCTAAAGCTCTTGGTAACGGTTTCCCAATTGCAGCAGTATGGGCAAGAGCTGAGATTGCTTCTGCATTCCAAGCTGGTGACCATGGAAGTACATACGGCGGAAACCCGCTCGGAACCGCGGCCGCAAGAAAAGTCCTTGAGATCATGGAAAGAGATAAATACCCCCAGAAGGCAGCAACCTTGGGTGATGTTCTCTCTGATGCACTTGGAAACCTCCCGAGAGTCCTTTCCGTAAGAGGGATGGGAGGGATGCTCGCAGCTGAGTTGGACGGGGAGATCAGTGCAGATATTGCTGCGAAAGCTACCCAGAATGGCCTCTTAGTTAATCCCATTACCCCTACTGCTATTCGCCTTACTCCGCCACTATCAACTTCACACGATCACGTAGATGAAGCCATGAGCATCCTGAAAGGAGTTCTCCATGCCCAACCACCTTCTTGAGATCGATGATCTATCCTCTGCTGCAATAACTAAAATAATTGAACTCTCCAAAGTAGAGGATCCCGATCAAGTACTTCAGAATAAAGGAGCCGCACTTCTATTTGAGAAGCCATCAAACCGGACACGGAACTCCATGGAAATGGCAATTATCCAACTAGGGGGCCACCCAATTACTATCCGTCCCGATGAAGTTGGCATCGGGGAGCGTGAAAGTGCAGAAGATGTAGCTAGGACACTATCCTGCTACCACGCGTTAATTGGAGCACGAGTTTTCGCTCATTCGACCGTTGAAAAGCTTGCGGGCGCATCGACCGTACCAGTCGTGAATATGCTTTCAGACACATCACACCCTCTTCAGGCTCTTGCTGATTTATTAACAATCTGGGAAGAATTTGGCACTTTTGAGGGATGCGCTGTCGCATATGTAGGTGATGCGAATAATGTAGCGCGATCGCTTGCAATGGCCTGTGGTCTGATGGGTATTGAATTCCGTATCGCTCATCCCGATGGTTACGGTTTCTCAAAATCCGACGAAGAAGCAATTCGAGGGATCGGGACGCTACTTTCCACTACACACAGCCCTTCAGAAGCTGTTGCAGAAGCAAACGTTGTATACACCGACGTTTGGGCATCGATGGGGCAAGAAAAGGAAAGGGTAAAAAGGTTGGCGGACTTCGAAGGATACACGGTTGAAGATAAATTGTTTGAGTTAACAAACGAAGACAGTATTTTCATGCACTGCCTTCCTGCCCATCCAGGTGAGGAAGTGTCACGGTCAGTTCTTGATAGCTCCAGAAGCAGAATATGGGGACAGGCAGAAAACCGAATGCACGCTGCTAGGGGATTTCTATTGCACCTATTTCAAGAAGGGAATCAAAAGTGACTACCAAAAGACAACGACAACAAGTCATCGTGCAGCTACTCGCTGAACAATCTGTTCGGTCACAAACCCAACTAGTAGAACTGCTCGGATCAGAAGGAATCGAAACGACCCAAAAGACCGTCTCAAAGGATTTGGATGAACTGGGCTCTGTCACAGTTCGGGGCAGTGGAGGAAAGATCATTTACGCAATCCCCGAACTTCCATCAGAACAGCACCTTCCAGAGGATCATTTGAAGAGAGTCCTAGGCGAATGGGTCGTCGAAGTCAGCTCATCCGGGAACATCGTAATAATGCGAACACCACCAGGATCAGCTCATGTTGTAGCTTCGGCTATTGATAGGGCGGGTGTAGACACAATACTAGGGACAGTCGCAGGTGATGACACCATAATGATCATCACGAATGAAGGAAGTAGCGGAAGCGCTGTGGCGGATTCGCTCAGAAAAACAGCAGGATTGGAATAAGAACATGGAACTAGAATCAGGCATTAATAAAGTTGTATTGGCTTACTCAGGAGGTCTCGACACTTCAATAATTCTGAAATGGCTTCAGGACACCTACGATTGCGAAGTCGTCACCTTTACAGCAGATATAGGACAAGGTGAGGAAGTTGAACCTGCGAGAACAAAAGCACTCCAAATGGGAGTTCCTGAGGAAGAAATCTATATCGAAGATTTGTGTGAAGACTTCGCTCGAGACTACGTATTCCCCATGTTCAGGGCGAATGCAATCTACGAGGGCGAATACCTCCTTGGAACTTCAATAGCCCGACCCCTTATAGCAAAGCGACTCGTTGAAATAGCGAGAGAAACCAACGCGGATGCAATAAGTCACGGAGCTACTGGAAAGGGCAACGATCAGGTGCGATTCGAACTAGGCGCCTATGCTTTGGATCCATCAATAAAAATCGTCGCACCATGGAGAGAATGGGACCTCGGGTCTCGCGAGTCACTTATGGCCTATGCCGAAACGCACGGCATACCAATCGAAATGAAAAGAGGGAAAGAATCACCTTTTTCGATGGATGCAAACCTCCTCCATATTTCATATGAGGGGGGGCCTCTAGAAGATCCATGGGTTCAGCCACCAGAGGAGATGTGGCGGTGGTCGGTAAGTCCAGAAGCAGCGCCGAATGAAGCCACATTTGTAGAAATCACCTATAAAGGTGGTGACATTGTTGCTATTGACGGGAAGTCAATGACACCCGCCCAAGTCCTTTCTACTCTCAATGAACTCGGAGGATCGAATGGTATTGGAAGGCTAGATATAGTCGAAAACCGCTTTGTAGGGATGAAATCGCGCGGTGCTTATGAAACTCCAGGCGGGACAATCATGCTTAAAGCACACCGAGCGATAGAGAGCTTGACGTTAGACAGAGAAGTCGCCCACCTGAAGGATGAATTAATGCCAAGGTATGCGAGTCTCATTTATAACGGTTACTGGTGGAGCCCAGAGCGTGAAATGCTTCAAGCCGCAATAGACCATAGTCAACTCTTTGTTAACGGGGACGTTAGATTAAAGCTCTTCAAAGGAAACGTGGAAGTTGTAGGCCGACGAAGCGACGAGTCACTTTTCGATGAAAAAATTGCCACTTTTGAAGATGACGAAGGCGTTTATGATCAAGCTGACGCAGGTGGTTTTATAAAATTAAATGCCCTCAGGCTGAGGACATTGGCATCAAAGCGAATCGGAAATTGATAGTTCAGAGAAGGAAAAACAGAAAATGAACCAAAACCCTGACAAGAACGAAAATAAATCACTCTGGCACGGACGTTTCCTTGAACAGCCAGCTGATGAATTACAACAGCTCAACAATAGTATTTCGTATGACATCCGGCTGTTCAGTCAAGATATTGAAGGATCTCGGGCCCATGCGAAAATGCTACAAAGTATTGACGTCTACTCAGAAGAAGAACTCTCTGGAGTCCTATTCGCCCTCGATCAGGTCGAAGAAGAAATTCGTAGCGGGTCTTTTGAAGTATTGCCAACCGATGAAGATGTGCACACCTATGTCGAACGGCGCATAACAGAAATAACGCCTTCAGGAGCACGGCTACATACGGGAAGAAGCAGAAACGATCAAGTAGCTACTGATTTAAGACTATGGACGAAACAGGCGCTCACGGACGTAACTCGCATGGCTCTTTCTCTCCAAAGGGCCCTGCTTGAGAAAGTGATTGAGGTGGATGGGGCAGTTCTTCCGGGATACACTCACCTCCAGCAAGCACAACCCGTCCCTCTAGGCCATCACATTTTGGCTCATGGATGGGCTATATCACGTGACGTCGAAAGGCTATTACAAGCGATCGCACGTATGGACGTTTCACCTCTGGGCGCAGGGGCAATGGCAGGGTCATCGGTTCCTCTAGATGTCGACAGTGTCGCGAAGGATCTCCATTTCTC
Source organism: Actinomycetota bacterium (assembly GCA_902565595.1). Lineage (GTDB taxonomy): Bacteria > Actinomycetota > Acidimicrobiia > Acidimicrobiales > UBA8592 > UBA8592. Next base: position 482 of record CACFFD010000055.1, on the reverse strand, counting down.
TCGTGTATTCGACAACAGTATTGATGCCGTTTCCGATAGAGATTTTGTCGCAGATGCACTATACGTACTTGCACTTCTCGGCGTTCACCTTTCGCGGATAGGAGAGGAAGTAATTCTCTGGTCTTCCACAGAATTCGGATATCTAGAGCTTTCAGACAGTTACTCAACAGGTTCTTCAATGATGCCACAGAAGAAAAACCCAGATATTGCAGAATTAGCCCGAGGGAAATCTGGAAGGCTTATCGGTAGTCTTGCAGGATTTCTAGCAACGCTAAAAGGTCTTCCTCTTGCATACAACAAGGACCTTCAAGAGGACAAAGAGCCGCTATTCGACGCAGTTGATACTATATCGAAAATTTTGCCTGCAGTAACGGGAATGATTAGTACAGCGACATTTCAAGTTGAAGAAATGCGTGAACAGGCTCTATCACCCTATCTAGCGACAACGGACCTAGCGGAATGGCTCGTTCAACGTGGCATGC
>CACFFD010000054.1 GCA_902565595.1 Actinomycetota bacterium | reverse complement strand
GCACTTGAGAATAATCGTGACCAGCTCAACCAAAAAATTTCTACCCTCAGAGGAGAAGAAAAAAACACTGCCGATCTGCTGGATGAACTCACCAATAAGATGTCAACAATTGATACACAAAAGAGCCTTCTAAGTAAAGAAATTGACACCCTACTTGCGTCCCAATTAGCCGCCGAAGAAAAAGAGACAACCACTGAAGAGCTTCTAACTGAAGCAAGATTGGAAAGTAAAGCATGGGTCGCAAGAGCCGATGCCTTGTCAGAGGCTCTGGATCAAGCTAGGAAATCCAGCGGAGCAGACGAAATCTCTGAGCTAGAAGGTGTTATCGGCACACTTTTGGAGCTTATCGAAATCGATGATGATTGGGCGCCAGCCCTTGAAGCGGCTATCGGGTCAAGCTTTGCTTCAGTAGTTGTGCAGGATCTTGATGCAGCAAAACGAGCATTAGAAGCGCTTAGATCCGGACAGCTATCAGGTGGCGTGATCTCCGTTGGCCTATTAAAGAAACCTGAGGTTGAGGGAACATTAAGAGCTCATGTGCGCTCATCAATACCTTTGGTAGAAGACTTGCTGGATAGTTTACTTGGAAACGTAACTGTCGTAGACGACTGGGCAGCTGGTGTCGCAATGGCCACAACAAATCCCCAGAAGGTATTCGTAACCCGAGATGGAGATAGATTCGCTCCAGATGGTTGGCGAGTGGGGACGGCAGGAACAGCAGCGACTGGGAGTGCGCTAGAAGAGGCCATGTCCCAGTCTGAAGAAGCGATTGATCAAGTACGTCAACTAGAAAAAAACCAGAATGACTGCAGACGTATTCGAAAAGAAGCAGAACGCGCACTCGAGAACTGTCGAAGCCAGTTGAAAATCACAGAACGAGACCATGAAGAGTTAAAGGATGCGCTCTCCAGAAACCAAAGTGATCTTCGTGCGCTTCGAGTGGAACTCGAAGGTCTAGAGGTCCAAAGGGCTGGAACGATGGAGACACTCGAAGAACAAATTCAGATTCGAGAAGAACTAGTTCGTAGCTTGCCTGAATTAGAAACATTTGAAAGCGAGGCTTTAAACCGGAGTAAAACTGTAGAAGAAGCTGGAAAAGAATTAGACCGAAGAGCTCACGAACTCGGAGAGCGAAGAACCAATATTGAAACTCAAGTAGCAGCTAATGAGGAAAGAAAACAATTTCTCGAAACTCGCTTAGAGGAATTAAATAAACGACTTGACGGATACACGTCCGAAAGGTCTGATGCCCAAAGTCGACGGGTCCATTTGGAAAGAAAGCTTCGTCTAGCTGAAGCCCTCCGCAAAATAGTAGAAGAAAAGTCCAATGCAGTGGAAGAGGAATTGATGGATTTGCGGAGGATACGCCAAGAGCAATCCGATGCGGCTCAAGCAGCGATAAGTCAATTAGATACTTTCAGAAAGGCACGGACAGAAGCAGAGGCAGAGTTAGCAAAAATACGAGAGGCGCTTCACAGATCGGAACTCCAAGAGGCTGAGTCCACACTTAAATTAGAAGCAGCAATTGACGCCCTTAGACGAGACCATGACTGCGAACCCGGAGTCGCTGTCAGTACGGACTGCCCAGAACTTGAAGGGATAACGCCAAAAGCACGTGTTCGAGAACTTGAACGAGAGCTGAAAATAATGGGGCCAGTGAATCCTCTAGCTCTTGAAGAATTTGAAGCTTTACACAGTCGTTATGAATTCCTTGTTGAACAACTAGAGGATGTAAAAGAGTCGAGGCGAGAGCTCAACAAAGTAATCCGCGCTATTGACAAAGAGATTGTAGCTGTTTTCAGTTCCGCATTTTCTGATGTGGCAGCAAACTTTGAGCTTCTGTTCTCTTCGCTCTTCCCAGGAGGAGTTGGAAGCCTTAAGCTAACAGAGCCGAACAATCTTCTAGAGACAGGTATTGAGATCGAAGCAAAACCATCAGGGAAAAATGTTAAAAAACTCTCCCTGCTGTCCGGAGGAGAGCGATCCCTTACCTCTCTAGCTTTCTTGTTCTCCATCTTCCGAAGTCGTCCATCACCTTTCTATGTGCTGGATGAAGTCGAAGCAGCGCTTGATGATGTTAACCTCCAGCGGTTTCTCCAGCTCATTCGTGAATTCCGAGACGAAGCACAGTTGATAATTGTTAGTCATCAAAAGCGGACTATGGAGGCGGCTGATTGTATCTATGGAGTTACGATGCAGCCGGGTGGTTCAACAAAAGTTCTAAGTGAAAAACCTTCACTTGAGCCACCGTTAATCGAAGCACAGAAGGAAATGTCAGTCTAACTATTCGCTGGGTAAGGTTAGTTGGGCAGCTAAATAACCATCTATCCCAGCATGAATGGCATTTACGGTTCTTTCGTGTATCTCTAACGGATCATGCCCCTAATACTCAGATGGGAAATTGGAAGATAGAATATCCTAGATCTAGATCGGTCTGTGACCGACTAAGTTACCTCCTAACCAGATCCTAATGATAGAAAATATGCCACACGAGAATGATCCAGAAGATTTAGCCCCTAACTTTCATGGCTCCTATAGAAAATCTCATGAAGAAGAAGAGCTTTCACCAGGCCGGATGTCTCTAGAAGCTAAAGAGGATAATGATACGGTTGATGCGCCGATTCGTTATCAGCCGATCCTTCATGGGAGTGACTTTGTAACACAGGAACGCGATGTTACCTCGGGTGAACAAGATGTTGCCATCATGTCAGAAGGCCCTTTTGAGGCAGGGAGTAACTATCGCCTTGGTAGGCCTATCCTCATCATGCTCATAGCTATAGCGCTGATTGTGGGAGGCGTATTAATCGGTATTTACGGGTGGGTCGAATCGGATAATCTAGTCATTGAAAAAACTTCTATTTCTAATATTGAATCTGAAAGAGCGCCTCTTCCAGAAGAAGTTCCACTTGTAGACGAACAGGACCAAACTGTAGTTTCAACAGCTGAGGAGGAAATGCCACTCCACAATGAAACTGTGGAGCCAGTTACAGCTGTTGCAACTGCCGTTTCGCCCTCGGTTGTTCGAATTGACACGCTCACAGGAACAGGAAGTGGGATTATCCTTGACTCTTCCGGTCGAGTTGTCACGAATGCCCATGTTGTAAATGGCGCCGAAATAGTGGAGATCAGATTGGCTGATGGGACTAGAGCCGAGGGAAAGGTCTTAGGCTCAGATCCAAACGTTGATATAGCGATTGTTAAAATTGAAGGCGATGTGACCTTTAAAGAAGCCAATTTTGCTCTTTCTGATACTGTTCAAGTAGGCCAATTGGCGGTTGCGATTGGAAGTCCGTTTGGGCTGGAACAAAGCGTCACCGCAGGGATTGTCTCAGCTGTTAACAGGGCAGTTCCACACGCCAATATAATTGACGGGAGTCCAACTATTGTGGAAATGATTCAAACTGATGCACCAATAAACCCTGGGAATTCAGGAGGTGCTTTGGCTGATAGGCAGGGACGAGTTGTCGGAATGAATACCTCTATCCGAACTGATGGCATAGTATCAGGGAATCTAGGGGTCGGCTTTGCTATTCCAAGTGACACGATTCTTCTGATTGCAGACCGAATAGTCAACGGCGAATCACTTGATATGGGCTTTCTTGGGATTAGTGGACAGAATCCTACATTAGGTCGTGCAGGAGCTCTGGTGGTAGATGTTGTTCAAGGAAGTCCAGCTTGGGAAGGTGGACTAATGCCAGGGGATTTAGTCGTATCAGTCGACGGATCCCCAATACTTGGGATGTCTGAACTTGCTGCCAAAATACGAATCACTTCACCTGGAACGCGGGTAGAGATTGGAGTGATCCGAAATGGAGAGGAAGCCTTTTTCGAGGTTATTCTAGGAACCTTAGGAAGTAACTAAAAGTAGAAGTAATGGTAAATTTATCGAGCAAGTTAAGTAGCACTCGGAAGAAATTCTCATTGTTCGGTAACTCTTACCGGAACCGTTCGCTTGATGATTTACTTTGGGAAGAGATCGAAGAAACATTGATCAGTGCTGATGTAGGTGTAAAACCTACTTTCCGAATTGTCGAAGAATTAAAGAAAGAATCCAACGGAAGAAGTGTGAACACATTAGATGAACTAACTGAGGTCCTTAAGGATCAGCTCAAAGAGGCTTTATCAGGTTTCGACCTTTCCTTAGCCTTAGATGGATCTCCGGCAGTTTGGTTACTTGTAGGAGCTAATGGAGTGGGGAAAACAACGACAATAGGAAAGTTAGCGCACAGAGTGCATGATGGGGGAAGCTCAGTTGTTTTGGCTGCGGGTGATACATTTCGCGCAGCAGCTTCAGAACAATTAGAATTATGGTCCCAACGAGCAGCAGTCAATATTGTAAAAGGAGCTGAGGGGGCAGACCCCAGCTCAGTCATTTTTGATGCTACAGAGTTTGCTCATGCCCGCGGAGTCCCGCTTGTAATCGCTGATACAGCTGGGAGGCTACATACAAAGAAAAATCTAATGGAGGAGCTCTCTAAAATCCAACGTGTTGCAGGAAAAGGCCCTGGAACTGTTAAGGAAATATTGCTCGTTATAGATTCGACAACAGGTCAAAACGGACTAGTTCAGGCCGCTCAGTTCGCTGAGGCAGTTGATGTGACTGGAATTGTCCTCACAAAGTTAGATGGATCTTCTAGAGGGGGAATTATCTTCGCGATTCAAGAGCAATTGGGTATTCCGGTAAAGTTTGTAGGTATTGGCGAAGGAATTGAAGATTTAATCCCTTTCGATCCAAATAGTTTCGTAGATGCTTTATTCGAAGCAAGCTAATAGAGTGTATGCGGCTATGACTTACGATATCGACAGCAGCAGTTTGAGGTAGAAGTGTTCGAGATCTTATCCGATCGCCTTTCAGGAATATTTGGGCGGCTTAGAAGTAAGGGTCGGCTTACCGAAGATGACATAGACGAAGTATTAGGTGAGGTACGAATAGCTCTTTTGGAGGCCGATGTAAATCTTGTAGTTGTTAAAGACTTCCAGTCAGCAGTCAAAAAAAGATGCATGGAATCTGAGGTTCATAAAGCCCTAAATCCGGCACAGCAAGTTATTAAGTGCGTTAATGACCAGCTGGTTGATGTTCTAGGGGGGGAGACAATTAGCTTCTCCTTCGCCCCTAAGCCTCCGACGGTTATCTTATTGGCTGGCCTTCAGGGTGTCGGTAAAACTACCAGTGCTGCGAAACTTGCTCGATGGTTTAAATCCCAAGGGAGGAATCCAATACTTATAGGGGCGGATCTCCAACGTCCTGCTGCTGTACAACAGCTACGAACCCTCGCAGGCTCAATTGATGTCCCAGTATTTTCAGATACTGGAAATCCAGTGGAAACAGCTATAGGAGGCCTAGCGGAAGCGGGTCGTTTAGGTCGGGATGTCGTGATCTGTGATACTGCTGGTCGCCTAAGTGTAGATGAAGAAATGATGGATGAAATTCGAGAAATTTCTGATTCTATTTCCCCTCATTACACCCTATTCGTAGTTGATTCAATGGCCGGTCAAGATGCTGTAAATGTAGCTGAAGCATTTCATGAGAAACTCGAAATTGACGCAATGATCCTTACGAAACTCGATGGAGATTCAAGAGGTGGGGCGGCCCTCTCTGCAAAATCTGTAGTAGGTAAACCTATCGCTTTTGCCTCAACAGGTGAAAAGCTCGAGGATTTTGAGCTATTTCATCCCGACAGGCTATCCAACAGAATTCTTGGTATGGGTGATGTTCTTACTCTGATCGAAAAAGCTGAAGAAGCATTCGATATTGACGAGGCAGAGAAAACGGCACTTAAACTTATGGAGGGCCAATTTACTCTTGATGATTTTCTTGAACAGATGCAACAGCTAAAGAAGATGGGCCCGTTGCAGAACTTGGTCGACATGATGCCTGATCTTCCTCAGGGAGTTGATAGCAGTGATGTCGATGACAGGAATTTGATTCGCCTTGAAGCGATAATCCAATCGATGACAGCTGAAGAGAGAGCAAATCCAGTGGTAATTGATGGCTCGCGGCGAGGCCGAATTGCTAAAGGATCTGGGACTACCGCTCATGAAGTT
>CACFFD010000053.1 GCA_902565595.1 Actinomycetota bacterium | reverse complement strand
TCAATTAGCAGTGCAGCTTACTTACTTGACTCTGAAAACGTTGGGGATCTTATATTTCGTCGCGCGATTCTTGTAGAATCCACTCAAGCTGTAGAGAAGCAATCGAAAGTTTATAGTGAGATGAGAGACGATGCTTCGGTTGCGATGATAGAAATTGCTGGCCAAGTAGACAATATTTTGGCTGAGATTCTTATCGAGAGAGCAAAACGTAATCAGGCTGAAGAAAAAATTCTACAGGCTGAGTATGTCGTCGAGATCGCACAGATTCATGCATCTGCAGATGTGTTAAAAGCTGAAAAAGGACGTGTTGAGCCTACTCCTGAACAATGGAGAAAATTGAGGTTCTGTGAATCAACAGAGCAATATGATATTTCGACTGGGAATGGATATTACGGCGCTTATCAATTCGACTTAATTACATGGGAAGGAGTTGGGGGTGAGGGGGATCCGTCCAAAGCTCCACCGGAAGAGCAAGACGCAAGAGCAAGGTACCTCTACCACTTAAATGGGTGGTACCCGTGGCCGGTTTGTGGCCGGTTTCTACCTCAATGAATGCGCTGTCTCACATAAAGCTATGGCTAGGGACAATTTAAGGACAGGGCTATGAACCTTCTCGTTGTTTTGTTTGTTTTGGGGTTCACCTTTTTGGGGTTTTCTCTCACTTACGCAATTAACGTCACTTTACGATTTGAAGAGAGGGTGTGCTTCGGAGTTGTGATCGGAACGGTTGCAGTTTCGATTTTGGGTTTCGCTGTAGGGTCATTGGTGGGAGCGAATGGTTTAATGATTTTGATCACTTTTGCTTTAGGGTTTGCTGCTGTTTCTCCACTTTTTTATTTCAACAAAGGGAAGATAAAAATAGAGGCGCATAGTTTTCTATATCGGGTGTCTCAATCTTGGAAAGATAAAGATAGCCCTAGGCCTCTTATCGCAATTATCCTGGTCAGCTCAATTGTGACTATTCGTGTTCTTCAAAATGCATTTGGGGCATCGAAGGATGGAGGAATATCAGCCGGCCACCTGTCTGTTTATGGGGATTGGTCGGCTCATTTATCCTATGTAGCTTCATTTGCTTATGCTGATAATTTTTCACTTGAGTTACCAACAGCTGCTGGAGAAAGTTTTGCGTACCATTTCGGTGTTGATTGGTTCTCTGCAATGTTTATTCCTCTTGGATCAAGTTTGTTGGGAGCTTTAGAGGTATCAACTGCTGTTTTAGCTATAGCATTTCCAGCTGTCATGTTTATAGTATGTGAACGGCTTTGCTCAAGCAGGACGGCGGCTGGGATAGCTGTAGGAGTGTTTCTCACTGCGGGAGGGACAGGCGCCCTCTATAGGTTTGTTCTCGAGGATCTGCCTGAAGGGGGGCTTCCAGTTTTAGCAGATTTGCCTCGTAGTTATGCATTTGATGGCTTTGATAGAAATTGGGTAGATAACCCTGTAACCGGCTTTTTATACCCTCAACGACCTACGCTTATTGGGTTCGCTTCAACTTTAATTATTGTTCTTGTTTTGTGGCTCAATAGAGATCGCCGCGATCCTAAGACGTACTTTTTTGTTGGGGTTTTTGCAGGTTTCCTTCCTGTGTTCCATGTTTTTGCTTTTGGGGCTGTTCTACTTATGGGTGGATGTTGGGCAGTTCTAAATCGTAGTAAGTCATGGCTGTTTTTTTTGTTGCCGAGCTTATGTTTGGGTCTACCGGTCCTAGTTTGGCAGCTGCCAGAACGTGATGGTTCACATTGGCATTCCTTTTGGATGCTGGGGAAGTCATCATGGGAACGCACTCCGTTCGATTTTCTAGCTTTCTGGTTTTTGAATACAGGTCTATTCATTCCAATAGCAATTGCGGGAACTGTTATTACTATCAAAAAATTTGGGTATCGCTTTTTTCCAATTTATGTACTTCTTATTATCCCGAACATAGCTATTTGGCATTTCTGGCCAGGAAACAATGCCAAATATGTGGTCTTTTTTCTATTATTGGCGGCCCCATTAGTTGGGGAAGCTCTAAGTCGCTTATTTGTTCACTCAGCCATATCAAAAGTTGTAGGCGTGTTATTGGTAATCTCACTATCTTTGTCAGGTACGTTAGACATATGGCGCGCATTTGAGGGGAGTTCTGGCCCCTATCCGACCAGTTATCTCTCTGGTGAAGACGTTTTGCTGGGTGAATGGGTTCGGGAAAATACTAGGAAGGATGCAGTATTTGCAAGTGCGAATACAAACGTTCATCCTATACGGGCATTGACAGGGCGGACAGTAGTTTCAGGTTCACCAGGTAGATTGAACGATCTAGGTGTTGACTGGTACACGCGTGATCAGGATCTACGATACTTATATGAGAACCCAAGTGAAGCTGATGAAATTATTCGTAAATACGACATCGATTTTATAGTTGTTGGCCCATATGAAAAATCTTTGTTTACTTCTCTGGATGGACAAGAAGAAGATATTGGTGATTCGTACCTGAATAACTTTGGAGAAATAGTCTATAGCATCGGCGGCTATCGGATTTTCAAAACACTGGACGGAAATGACTAGTTTAAATCTCAGAAAGTTCCTACAGCGAGACAGCGGCCAGGGGCCGAAAAGGCAAGATTCATCCTCTGGGGAGTGGCGGAAGGTGTGGCAGCTGATCGTATTTTTGCTTGTCTTAGCTGTAATAAGTAGATTGGCCTATCTGGGTCTTCGGGCCTTTCATCACGATGAGAGCCTCGACGCATGGTTTTCGCTTCAGTATTTGAATGGAACGTATAAAGGGTATGATCCGGTCTACCACGGACCGTTACGCTTTTATATTACAGCTGCTTTTTTCTGGATCTTAGGCCAATCAGACGGCATTGCTCGTCTACTACCCGCTCTTTCGGGTATAGCTGTTGTATTTCTGCCATGGGTTTGGCGCCGAAATCTTGGCACTATAGGCACCCCTCTCACGGTAGCCTTTCTGCTGACAAGCCCTACTATGTTGTACTTTTCGAGATTTGGAAGAGAGGATAGCTTCTTCTTGGCGTTAACGTTTTTAACAGTCATAACGTTAGTTTCATTTCTTACTCGTCCACGAAGATGGCATCCCGTTGCACTCCTTAGCTTGCTCGTACTGAGTTTGGCAGTAAAGGAATCAGTTTTTCTTACAGTATTTATCTTTGGTTCTTTTGGAGTCGTCGTTTTAGGCCAAGACCTTCTCATCGCATCCTTTCAACAAATTCGTAGGTCAGCGGTTAGAGAACCGAAGTACAAAGACTTAAATCGGGAAGTGCGAATTGAAGGTGTGGGCCGGAGAACAATCAATGTTTATTCGAGAGTGGCTGATAATACTAAGGAACAGGCAGTTTCCGGAGAGCTAATTCGTCGATGGTTTCTCCTTGTTGGAATTTGCCTGATGTTTGCTACGTTCATTTGGATTGGGACAAACCCGGGAGAGCAGGAGGGTAGTTCCACTATTGTAAAACTAGGGCTGTATGGGGTCCTGCTTGCTTGTGCAGCCATTATCTGTGGCTTAATCGCTATTCGTCGTGGGGTCCAGTTATCGCAAATTCCAGTTTTTCGGACCCTTCTAACTCCTCGCCTCGGTGGGTGGGTTCTAGCTGGATTGGTATCGGCGGTGATTTTTGTAGCACTATTTACACAGTTCTTCCAGCAATTCAGCGGTCCAGGTGCTTTAACAGCGCCCTATGGAGCGATTCGAAATGGCTTAGTTTCTGGTTTCGAATATTGGTTAGGCGAACAAGCAACCGTGAGGGGTGATTCCCGGTGGCAATACTATCTTGTACTTTTGCTTGCCTACGAATGGATGGTGTTGTGTTTCGCCTGTGTGGGTCTAATTTCGGTAATCCGAAAGCCGAATCTTTTTGGGCAAAGTATTACTTGGTGGGCGTGCGCGAGCTTGATCGTTTACTCTTGGGCTGGAGAGCGGATGCCATGGTTGATGGTCCACATTTTATTACCCATAGTGATCCTTGCCGGTATAGGAGGTCAGGCGATTTGGGATAGGGAAAGACGGAAATGGACCAATATCTGCTTCGCGATTTTCCTTCTTTTCGGTTTTGCATACGCATCTGCAACAAGTATCTACAGTTCCTATATCCGAGGTGGAGAACCTCAGGAATTGTTTGTTCAGGCGGGCCAAGCTACTCCCGAAGTTATTGAGTGGGCTGAACAGCTTGAGATATTAGATCGGATCTCTCTTGCTGAGTTTGGCAGGCATTTGGAAGTGAAGATAGATAGTGATGTTTACTGGCCGTATGGATGGTACCTCCGAGACTTTCATTCGTCTTCATATGCGGTTATAGAAAACGGAAGTTTTCCATTTGGTGCAGATGTAGTCTTCGTTCCGCATTGGGACCGGATGGCTTCTGAAGATGATGATGGGTCTTACATTGAAGTTCCCTATGAACATCGGTGGTGGTGGGTTCCTGAATTTGATACTGGAATTAGCAGCCCAAGTCAGTTCGGAGATTTCATCTCTGATTGGGTTGAATGGGTCTGGAATAGAGAGCCTTGGGACAGTGGAAGTGGCAGATGTCCCGCCTCGCTTAGTGGTTCCGTGTATGTGAGGACTGAAATCTATGAATTAGGGACGGAATACTTTAAGCCGCTGTTTCCCAGTCGAGGAGAGAAGCCAAAGTATGAAAAATCTTGTCAGAATGTAAGCAACTTTCTCGAATCCGATGGGTAATTTGAGCTAAGAAATGGCTAATTCCCAAAGGGCCTCTGTATCGACAATGTAGATAACATTTTTGCCAGATTGGAATACTTTCGTTAATGCAGGATGATTCGCAAAAGAAGCTAAGACATCTGGATTTCCGAATCTATGTTCTTGAACTCCTACGACTACGTAGTTGACCTCATAAGTAAGAAGAAATTCTGAGGCAGTTTTTTGGGTGGCTTTCGTATAGAAGTTCTGTATATCGATTCGTCTTTGAAGAATCCAGTCGGCGTATTCTTGACGTTGCTGATACTGGTGGGATGACCAGCCGAGCACAGTGGGAAGTCCTGTGTGTACTGCGATGCGACTATTCCAGTCGTAGCTATCCCCAGACCATTCGACAATTGTGGGGCTCCCTGCAATGTTTGATCTTATCCATTGAATTAAAGGGAGGTCCTCAGCGATTTGTACCACTGTTGCAGCTCCTTGTTGACCTTGGTCTCTTCTGATGATGTATGGGTCATCATCTAGGTAGGCGATCCCATTTAGGCCTTTATAGTGGGGATTGAATCTAGTAGAAAGTCGCGGTCCCGTGGCCAGCAATGGGTAGGTCAGGCCGATCGCCACTACAGCGAAGACAAAAATGCGCCACACGCTTAGAGGGGAGATCCAAAAGCGTGATGTAGTGGTCTTCGGATGATCATGCGCCTCTTTTGCTATATGCCAAATGTGGTTTATTGCAAATGCGGAGCCAATTGCGAAGAAAAGCCATCCCTGCAGCCAGAATTTAAAGACCGTATTCATTCGGGCAACGTCATTGTTGACGGTAATGATTTCAGGCCCCCCGATAACAGCGAACCCAAACAGAAACATGATTATGGCAAATAGCTTTCCGATATCGGGTTTAAGGTTTCTGCATTCATTCTCGGCGAGAACGAAAGACCAGAATCCTCCGAAGATTGTTATTGCGAAAGCTGCGCTGATCTTCAAGGTACAAATAGTTATTGCACTGAGACATAGACCTACTGTTACAAATTTAACAAACTTGTTTCGCCGGAAAAATGTCGGTAGGAAGTGGACAGTAACATTATGTTCTTTGTGGTTTCGGCGTAATCTGAGGGAAATACTGCTTAAGAAAATAAAAGCTATCGACAGAAAAATCCCCCAATGGGACATGAAGTCATCTAGCGGCGAGGTCCATTTTGCCCGATGTATCCCGATGTTAAAGTTTTTGGTATCTCGAAGATAAGGCCATAGGAATGCTATATGGGTAAGCGCTGCTAAAGATAAATGGCAGACGAACTGAAGTATCCGACTCCGGTTAATTGGATTAAATAAAGCTGAGAGAGCCCCTAAAAAACTTACTGCCCCGAAGATCAGGATAAGCGAGTTTCCGCCAGAACTTGAGGCGCTCAAAACCATGGTTAGTCCGATCACTCCAAATAG
>CACFFD010000052.1 GCA_902565595.1 Actinomycetota bacterium | reverse complement strand
TAAGTCGTCGAGCTTCGCCCTACTTGAAAGAAATATCTCGATCTATGGTCGCCGCTAACGACCAAATCATGAAAGGAGCTCCGCTTCGAGAGCGGATTCAGATACTCCGCAACCAGATTTTCCCTAGCGTTAAACCTGCGCCACCGAGCTCCCAACTGCGAAATGACCTCAATAGTTGGAGAGAATCCAGAGCGTTAGCGGCTGACGTTAAACCTAGCGATGTGATCTCTGACGAGGCCTTTGAAGAGTTAATAGCCCGAAAACCTAAAACCAAAACCCAGCTAGAAAGAGTTCCGCAACTAAGTACCTTCAACGTCGCAAGATATGGGGATGAACTTATCAGCATCCTTTCTAACGAAAATACTTGAAAACCTTAAATCCAGAACGAGAAGTTGTTAAGGTTTCACATGGGCGATAACGAAAAGTCACCTACTAGCCTGAAAAGGTCTCTTGGACTTGGGCATGTATTTGTGATTAGCACTGGCGGGACTATCAGCGCTGGACTGTTCTTTCTCCCAAGTTTCGCCGCAGCAAAAGCCGGCCCTTCTGCAATTCTCGCATATTTGATAGCCGGACTTTTAGCGTTACCTGCGATGCTTTCTGTCGCTGAACTCTCGACTGCTATGCCACGAGCAGGCGGGCTGTATTATTTCCTAGCACGGGCTCTTGGCCCAGCAGGGGGAACAGTAACGAGTGTCTCTACGTGGCTGTCACTAGTAATGAAGGATGCGTTTGCTCTCGTAGCTATGAGCGCATATTTAGCCCTGATCGGGATAGACCTTCCTAGCAAGCTGACGGCAGTGATATTGATTGCGCTCTTCACCCTGCTAAATATTGTTGGATCCAAGACAGGTGTATCTATCCAGGTCGCCATGGTCGGGTTCCTCCTAGTAGTAGTTGTATGGTTTTTGGCGGCAGGGATGCCGGAAGTAGGAAATGCTGCTGGAGATTTTGAACCTTTCTTCAGTAAAGGGAGTGAGGGCTTAATTGCGGCTATCGGACTGGTTTTCGTTAGTTACGGTGGGTTAACCAAGGTTGCAAGCATGGCAGAGGAAGTCGAAGATCCTTCGCGAAATATCCCTCTTGGTGTAATTCTCTCTCTTTTCGTGAGCACTGTTGTTTATACGCTAGGGATGCTCGTAGTAGTAGCGGTTATCCCCCAATCAGACCTCTATGGAGACTTAGCGCCGCTTCATACCGCCGCTGAAACATACATGCCAGCTGTTGGAGCTGGATTTGTCATAGCGGCTGCTCTTGCAGCTTTTGCATCTGCCGCAAACGCAGGAATCTTGTCGGCTGCGCGATACCCGATGGCGATGAGCCGCGATGGATTGATGAGCGACTCCTTTTTGAAAATGAGCCGGTTTGATACACCTATCTGGGGAATAATACTGACAGGCATTGGTATGACTGTAATTGTGGTTGCATTTGGTGCTGGAGCTATTGCAAAACTCGCCAGCGCATTCGTGCTTGTAAAGCTCGCACTAGTTAATCTCGCCGTGATTGTTCTTCGAGGTGCACGGATCAACTCATATGCCCCTGGATTTCGCTCACCATTGTTCCCCTACTTGCATATCTTCGGGATCATATTGTCCATCTATTTGATTTTTAAATTAGGTGTACTGCCAATTGTTCTTGTTTGCGTATCGGTAGCAGTAACAATGCTTTGGTTCCATTACTTTGGAAGTAAAAAAGTTAAGCAAACTGCTGGAGCTATCCATCACATCTTCGAAAGGCTCGGACAAGCTGCTGATACAAGTGTCGATAGGGAAATTTCAGCTGCTATGCAAAGCCATGGGTTACGGTCAGAGGATGACTATGCAGGTTTAATAGCCCGTGCCACTGTTCTTTCTGTCCCAGAAGATGGCGATATCACGGAAGCAGCAACTAGGGCATCTCAAGTCTTGAGCAACATACTCCGTGTGGAACCTGAGGATGTACGTGAGCGGTTTCTTGAAACAGGCTCTCTATGGATTCAACCTTCAGAAACTCACCCCACTGCAACACCTGTTGCTTTCTTTGATGATTCTGAGGTTGATCATCTTGTGATTGTTCGCAGTGAAACGGGGATCGTGATCCCTGCGGAATGGGGAGGCAGAAATGAAATGGTAAACGCCCTATTCTTCTTGGCTGGCACTGCTAATAAGCCAGGCAGGTCTTTACGACTTGCGGGAGAACTAGCGGCATACCTGCATTCAGACGACGCGATGGTCGTAGCAGAAGCATCTTTTGAGTCAGAAGTGAAAGAAGCCTTACTTCCAGGCCTAGAAGTAGGACAATACCTGCTTCTGCCAGAAACAGAAATCGGAGCACTAATCGGTAAAACCATCGAAGAACTTCAGGTAGATGAGGATCTCCACATAGAGGCAATATACCGAAGAGGAGAAATCATCCAGCCTCTGCCTGAAACAGGGCTTATGGCAGACGACCAGTTAACCATTATTGGCCCTAGTGGCTCAGTTCCAACAAGTGCAGAGATTGCAGGAAAATTTATTAAGAAACCTGATCTGAACTAGCTCGGTGAGGACACTAAACAAACTCAGCTAATAATGGTGCATGATCTGATGGTTTCTCCCCTTTTCTAGCATTTCTATCTACAAGGACAAGTTTGCATTTTGTTGATAGCGACTTCGTTGCGAGAATGAAATCTATACGCATGCCTTCACGTTTGTGAAACCTACCGGCCATATACTCCCAAAACGTGTAGAGCCCTTCTTCGCTCGGATATTGATTTCGAAAGACATCTTGGAGGCCCCAATCAAGGATTTCCTCAAAGGCGTCGCGTTCTGGCTTACTTACATGCGTAGCTCCTTTAAACGCCTTTGGATCCCACACATCTTTGTCTTCCGGAGCGACATTAAAATCACCTAGAACAGCAACACTATCTTTGGGGTCATGATTTAGTTCGAGATGAGACTTCAATCGAGCTAGCCACGAAAGCTTATAGGCATAATGTTCATGTCCGACCTCTCTTCCGTTAGGGATGTAGGCGCTAGCCACTCGAACCCCTCCACAAGTAGCCCAGATAATTCTTGCGTCCGGATCAGGATCTCCTCCATCTGAGAAACCTGCTACCACGTCTTCGATTCCAACCTTGCTAAGAATTGCTACTCCGTTCCACTGGCCCTGACCATGGTGAACACTTTCATATCCAAGTTCAGAGAATTCGCTTGTCGGAAAAGCATCTTCCGCAAGTTTTGTCTCCTGTATACAAAGAACGTCAGGATTCATTATCTCTAACCATTCACGGACTCTTGGTAGTCTCGCGTTCAGCGAGTTCACGTTCCATGTAACTATTCGCATTCGAGTAGCCTAGCCCACGGGATCACTCAATAAACTACTCAGAGCCCATAATGGGGGTAGTTCAGGTCGTTAAATCTTCGTGTAAAACTTCTCCTAGATCCCGAAGCGCCTGTGACTCGCTCACAACTTTGATGGTTGTCATCCCTATCGTCCGTGCTGGTTTTAGGTTTATCCCCAAATCATCTAGAAAGACACACTCCTTAGGTGAAACATCCAATTCTTCACAAGCGATTTGATAAAACGCCGTGTCTGGCTTCCGTATACCTATCTTTGAGGATTCAATAATCGCATCAACCATCGAGGAAACACTGCCCAAATGTTCACGAGAAGGCCCAGGATTTACATCTTCCTCAGATACCTCGATGAGGTTATTGGTCAAAATAGCCGTCTTGTAGGTTTTGCTTAGTCGTTCTAGGGTCTGAACCATTTTCGGTCGGATCTGGGTCGATAAGCATTGTAAAACTCGTTCCGCGTCAACTTTGTATCCCAGCACAGCAGCCTCAGAAGCGAATAGTTCCAAAAAGTCTTCTCTTGTGATTTGGCTCCTTTCGAATTTCGCCCAAGCATTTGTATCTGGATCAGTACTATTTATCTTCCGAATTAACCCTTCGGGCAGGTCTGCTTCTATTTCATATGCTGCAAACCCGTCAAATGGGCTGGAGGTAATTACCCCTCCGAAGTCAAAAAGTACAGCTGATATCATCGGTTTTGAGCATAGAACGGATTTCACCCCATGCCATAACTGCTCTGATGCGGAATTATCCTCTAATGAGAAGTAATCTCAGTGCATGGCGTCTGAATATATCTTTACCATGCACAAATGCTCTCGGTTCTATCCACCCAACAGAGACGTCCTGAAAGACATCAGCCTCTCCTTTTTCCCCGGAGCTAAGATAGGGGTTCTTGGGGCAAATGGCGCTGGCAAGTCATCTCTTCTTAAGATTATGGCTGGCATTGATGATGGATTTAGTGGCGAAGCAAGACTCACTCCCCCATACACGGTCGGATTCCTTCCGCAGGAGCCTGAATTGGATCCTGAAAAAACAGTTTATGAGAATGTCATGGACGGAGTGGGCGAAGTTGCGGATCTTCTAGCTCGATATGACGCCGTTCTATCCCAGTGGTCTGACCCTGATGCTGATTTTGACAAACTGGGATCCGTTCAGTCATCTCTAGAGAAGGAAATTGAAGCTGCTGGAGCGTGGGATCTCCAGCGTCGAATCGAAATAGCGATGGATGCGCTAAGGCTTCCGCCTGCAGAAATGAATGTTGATTCCCTATCTGGGGGAGAAAAACGGCGAGTCGCATTATGCAAGTTGCTTCTTCGGCAACCTGACCTACTTCTCCTTGATGAACCCACTAACCATCTAGATGCGGAATCAGTCGCTTGGCTAGAACGACATCTTAAGGAATACGCTGGAACTGTTGTTGCCATAACTCACGATCGATACTTTCTCGATAACGTTGCTGAATGGATTCTTGAACTCGACCGTGGGCGTGGAATTCCATACCATGGAAACTATTCAAGCTGGCTCGAACAAAAAGAGCAACGATTAGCATCTGAAAAAAATAGGGACACTGCTCGTCAACGTACCTTAGAGCGAGAATTAGAATGGGTACGGATGGCCCCAAAAGCTAGGCAAGCAAAGGGTAAAGCACGGTTAGCCGCGTATGAGAAGCTCCTAGCTGAATCCAAAGCTGAAGATCGTAGTGAGCGCGAGCTTCAAATAAACATCCACGCTGATAACCGCTTAGGGGATCAGGTCATCGAAGTGAAGGAACTGACTAAAGGATTTGACGATAAGCTCCTCATCGATGATTTGAGTTTCTCTCTTCCTCCTGCAGGCATTGTCGGAATCGTAGGCGCCAACGGGGCTGGAAAAACTACATTATTTCGGATGATCACTGGCGAAGAACTCCCAGATAGCGGAAGTATAATTTCTGGGCCATCAGTGGAGTTGGGGTACGTTGATCAATCACGTGATGCACTTGACCCTGAAAAAACCGTGTACGAAGAAATCACCGGAGGACTGGATAATCTGATCATCGGCAAAAGAGAGATCCATGGGCGCGCCTACACTGCTTCATTTAACTTCAGAGGATCTGATCAGCAGAAACTTGTAGGTACTCTCTCTGGAGGAGAGCGCAATAGAGTTCATCTTGCAAAAATTCTTAAAAGCGGGGCCAACGTTTTGCTCCTTGATGAACCAACAAACGACCTCGATGTAGATACGTTAAGAGCATTAGAAGGAGGCCTCGAAGATTTCGCAGGGTGTGCAGTGATCATTAGTCACGACCGATGGTTTCTCGATCGTGTAGCCACTCACGTCCTTGCATTTGAGGGTGACTCTTTCGTTAGGTGGTTTGAAGGTAATTTCAGCGAATACGAGGCATTCATTCGTAAAGAGCGAGGTGGAACTAGCCAGCCCACACGAATAAAGTACAAACCCTTGATCCGTTAATATCATGAATTCCCCACTGTCATATTTGGGTGTAGATTATTCCTTAGATCTTCAGGAGGCAGTATGCTGACTCGACGAAAACTACTACTAGTTGTTCTTTCTGTAATAGGTTTACTATCGACTGCGTTCGCTGCGCCAACATTCGCCTTTCAGGATGGTGAGGATGACGGTCGATGGTGCTATGACGAGGGCGGCACCTGGGATGGAATCACATGTGAATTCCCGCAAGAGGAATGGGATGAAGAACAATGGTGCTATGACGAGGGCGGCACCTGGGATGGAATCACATGTGAATTCCCATGGGAGGAATGGGATGAAGAACAATGGTGCTATGACGAGGGCGGCACCTGGGATGGAATCACATGTGAATTCCCATGGGAGGAATGGGATGAAGAACAATGGTGCTATGACGAGGGCGGCACCTGGGATGGAATCACATGTGAATTCCCATGGGAGGAATGGGATGAAGAACAATGGTGCTATGACGAGGGCGGCACCTGGGATGGAATCACATGTGAATTC
>CACFFD010000051.1 GCA_902565595.1 Actinomycetota bacterium | reverse complement strand
CTATGGACGCTCCCCATCGTGCAAAATCGGGCCATCAAGGGACTGCGATGGCGTTGGCCCCTCTAGCTCACGTGCTGTTTAGTCGCATTCTTCGCTACAGTGCTCAGCATCCAGATTGGGTTAATCGTGATCGTTTTATACTCAGTGCCGGACATGCTTCGATTCTTCAGTATGCGATGCTCTATTTAACTGGATTCGGTTTGACCCTTGATGACATAAAGGACTTTAGACAATGGGGAAGTCTTACTCCTGGCCATCCGGAAGTAGGGCATACGACCGGCGTAGAGGTGACTACTGGCCCCCTTGGGCAAGGGTTTGCAAACGCAGTTGGTATGGCTATCTCGGAACGCTGGTTACGAGACAAATATGGGGCTGAGAATATCGATCATTCAATTTTTGCTATATGTGGGGACGGTGACCTTTCAGAAGGGATCAGTCATGAAGCCGCTTCACTTGCTGGCCAACAGAAATTAGGTCGCCTTATATGCATCTATGACGACAACCACGTGACTATTGATGGGCCGACAGAACTTGCTTTGGAAGATAACGCGGCAAAGAGATTCGAAGCTTACGGGTGGGAAGTCATTGATCTAGGTGAATCAGGTGAAAATCTTGATCAAATAGAGAATGCCCTTCTACAGGCTAAGTCAAATGAAGATCAACCGACCCTTATAATCATTCGAACTCATATAGGTTTCCCATCCCCTACCTTGACGGATGCCCCTAGCGCTCATGGATACGCATTTAAGGATGACGAAATTGTCGAGACAAAACAAGTTATCGGGATCCCAACGGATGAGCAGTTTTATGTACCTGAAACTGTCTTAGAATTCTACAGAGATGCTGGATCAAAATATGCAGACGAGGCCTCGTCCGCAACCTGGGACCCCAAAATTCACCTCGGCAACTGGGACCTTGATAATCTCCAGTCCCAATACGAAACACAGATTGGTGAATCGTTAGCAACACGCGTCGCAAGTGGTGCTTGTTTGAATGAAGCTGCGCAAAGCCTAGCCATGATTGCCGGAGGGGCTGATCTCACTGGGAATACTGGAACTGCTCTTAAAGACATGGGACAGCTATCGCCAGAAACCCCATCAGGAAAGCAGCTCTTCTTTGGCGTAAGGGAGCACGCTATGGGCGCAATTATGAATGGAATAGCTCTCCATGGCGGGATCGTCCCAGTTGGAGGAACTTTCCTTGTTTTCAGTGACTATATGCGCCCTGCTATACGACTGGCCGCACTCACTCAAGCTAAAGTTATCTATTCTTTCACCCATGATTCGGTAGGTGTTGGCGAAGATGGGCCAACCCATCAACCCGTTGAACAGATAATGTCGCTACGCGCTATACCTGGCCTACTTGTTATTCGTCCAGCGGATGCGAAAGAAACTGTTGCCGCTTGGAAGACGGCCTTAAACCATAACGGTCCGACCGCACTTATACTTTCTCGACAAAATCTTCCGATACTTGAAGAAACGGATGTAGATAAAGCACAAACCGGCATGTACATTGCGCGCGATCACGAGTCTCCCGATGCAACCCTTATAGCTACTGGGTCAGAGGTTTCTCTCTGCCTCGATTTTGCAGAGACTCACGCAGTAAGAGTAATTTCAATGCCAAGTTGGGAATTAGCTAAATCCTCCGACTCCCTGATTGAAGCCTCCGGACTTTCAGTTTCCGTAGAGGCTGGAGTTACATTAGGATGGGCAGAGTTCGCCGACAAGCATGTAGGCATCGACCGCTTCGGATCATCCGCCCCCGGAAATGTTGCTATGGAAAACCTTGGCATGAATCACGGATCTATCCAGAAAGCCCTTTCTTAATGGCGAATTTAACTGAATTATTTAGAGATTATGGCCAAAGTCCATGGCTCGATAACTTGAGGAGAGAATGGATTGAATCAGGAGAGCTTCAAAATTGGGTTCATAAAGGTGTTCGTGGTTTAACTTCCAACCCGTCGATATTTGAAAAAGCAATCTCGGATTCAGATGCTTATGATGACCAGTTTGGATCATTAATCAAAGAAGGTCATTCTGTTGAGGAAGTATATTGGCAATTGGTTCAGACGGACATTTCAGGTGCTCTTGCAATCCTGAAACCAATACATGAATCCAGTGACGGTATTGATGGCTATGTATCGGTAGAAGTAGACCCTCGACTGGCACGTAACACGGCTGCAACTATTGATGCTGCAAGGGCACTCGATGACCAGATCGATAGCCCAAATCTTTATATTAAAATACCTGGAACCAAGGAGGGTCTACCTGCGATAACTCAGATGATAAGTGAGGGACGGTCAATTAACGTTACGTTACTCTTTTCAATTCAAAGATATGCAGAGGTCATTGATGCTTACATGACAGGTTTGGAGATGGTGGATGGCGACCTCAGTGATATCTCCTCTGTCGCCTCTTTTTTTATCTCTCGAACGGAGACTGAAGTTGATTCGAGGCTGGATCAGATAGGTTCAGAATCCTCTCTAGGCCTAAAAGGGAAAACGGCCGTTGCTCAAGGACAGTTAGCATACAAACTGTTTTTAGAAGAGTTTAGTAGTGATCGATGGTTGGCGCTCAAAGATCGCGGAGCTCAACTACAACGACCATTATGGGCTTCCACTTCAACAAAAAACCCTCAATACCCCGACACTATGTATGTTGATAAACTTATTGGCCCAGACACTGTCAACACTCTTCCCGACAATACATTGGCCGCATTTATAGATCACGGAACACTCAGTAGATCAGTAGATTCCGCACTTGATGATGCTGAGAAAGTACTACAGGCTGTCGAAGGTCTGGGGATAGACCTTGGAGAAGTAGCTGACAAGCTTGAAGACGAAGGAGTAAAGGCTTTCGAAACTTCCTTTGATAATCTCCTCATAACTCTTCAAGAGAAAGCCGAGTCGTTGACCTTATAGTCGGTTGCTTTTTGCAACTCACGTGCTACGATCGCCACGTGCCTAATAACTCAACTGATTGCTCTATTGAGATGACTCTATCTGTCATTGGCGACCGCTGGACTCTGCTCATTCTCCGTGATCTATTTCGGGGTGTTCGACGCTTTGAGGAGCTTCGAAAAGATCTTGGCATTGCAAAAAATATTCTGAGCGATCGTTTAAGCAAACTACATCAAGCTGGAATTATCGAGCAACAGCCATATCAAATGAGGCCAATCAGAAACGAATATTACTTAACTCATAAAGGACGTGATCTTTCTCCTTCTCTTATCGCACTCATGCACTGGGGTGACCGATGGTATGCCGATGGAAACCCCCCAACAATTCTGACTCACTCTCTATGCGATACAGCACTAGAGCAAACAACTCATTGCCCGAGATGCAAAGTACCCGTTAATACAGATGAAATATCAAGCCGCCCAGGTGGTCAGCATCATTTGTCAAAGTCAGCATGAACGAACTTTACTCTGCACCCTTGTCGACACTGCTTGATGAAGCTGGAAAGAAACGCGATTATTCTTTCGGCAAAAGAGTCACGTACTCTCCTAAAGTTTTTATTCCCCTTACCCATCTATGCCGTGACAAATGTGGATACTGTACTTTTGCACAACCTCCAGCGAGATTGGCCGCCCCGTACCTCTCACCAGAACAAGTTTTAACGATCGCTGCCGAGGGTTCCCGGGCCGGATGCCATGAAGCGTTGTTCACACTTGGCGAAAAACCAGAGCTACGTTACCCTGCTGCACAAGAATGGCTTACTGCTAATGGGTATGACAGCACCATTCATTACCTATACGAAATCGCTAAATTAGTTATTGAAGAAACAGGCTTGCTTCCCCATGCTAACGCTGGCGCAATCTCGGCTGAAGAGTTATCCGATCTTCGTGAAGTCTCCCCATCACAAGGGATGATGATTGAATCGTTAAACCCTGATCTTGATTGTCACCAAGGGTCTCCAGACAAAGAACCTTGGAGAAGGATAGAAACCCTCAGGGCAGCTGGCGCCCTAAAGATACCATTCACCACAGGCGTACTTGTCGGAATCGGAGAATCTAAGCAAGATCGTATCGATGCGCTCGAAGCTATTGCCGGTATACATGTAGAATTCGGCCATATTCAGGAAGTTATCGTTCAGAACTTTCTCCCTAAACCTGGAACTAGGATGCACAAGGAGAAGCCATGCCCTTCAGACGACTACCTCGAGACCATAGCATTAGCTAGAATAATTTTGCCCGAAGATATTCATCTTCAGGCTCCTCCAAACCTTTCTGATGACTTCGGAATTCTTTTAAAGGCAGGAATAGACGATTGGGGTGGGGTTTCTCCAGTTACGGCAGATCACGTTAATCCTGAACGCCCATGGCCTGCGCTGGAGAAGATTTCAAATGTTTCAGAGGAACTAGGACATTTTGTTGCTCCACGGCTAACAATCTACCCTGAGTATGCAAGCAACGCTGAAGTTTGGCTCCATCCAAACCTTCACTTCCCTGTTCTCGATCGATCAGATAGC
The DNA here is from genome assembly GCA_902565595.1 of Actinomycetota bacterium. GTDB lineage: Bacteria > Actinomycetota > Acidimicrobiia > Acidimicrobiales > UBA8592 > UBA8592. The sequence goes on along the minus strand of CACFFD010000051.1, from coordinate 1,919 downwards.
GAATGGCTCGGACGTGATGATCCCGGAGCGGTATTCCCCGAAAAAATTGAATTTATAACGAACGTCGACGATGGCGCAGAAGTCGCACAAGTAGGCGAAGATTCCACGCAATGGTATTCCGGGTCTTCCATAGCCCCATCTAATCTTCTTTTGAATCAGTCAAAGCCTTCGACGGAGATTGATGAAATCATCGAAGGAGTTTTTTTGGGTCAAGAAGTGGAGATACCACAGATAGTTTCCCTCTTTAAAGCACGCGGAGGGCAACTCCGTACTGTTGTTGATTGTGCCGACACTCTACGAAAAGATGTCAACGGTGACCAGGTCACTTATGTTTCCAACTGCAACATAAACTACACAAACGTTTGCACGTTCAAGTGTAGATTCTGTGGTTTTTCCAAAGGGCCGCTTTCACTGAACCTTCGAGGAAAGCCATACTTACATTCCTTAGAGGAAGTAGTTGCGCGTGCTTCCGAAGCTTACGCAAATGGTGCCACCGAGGTTTGCCTGCAAGGCGGCATTCATCCAGATTTTGATGGTAATTACTACATCGATATGTGTAAGACACTGCACCAAGAACTTCCTGAGATCCATATCCATGGATTCACTGCACTTGAAGTAACAGAGGGAGCTAAAAGGTTAGGAGAGTCGCTCGACTCTTATCTAAAGCGAGCAGTCTCTGCCGGCCTTAAATCGCTACCTGGAACCGCCGCAGAAATACTCGATGACGATATTAGAGAAGTCCTATGCCCAGATAAAATTTCATCTGAAGAGTGGCTTGAAGCGCATAGGATCGCCCACGGAGTTGGGTTGCGCTCGAATATCACCATGATGTTTGGAAGCGTTGAGAGTCCCAAGCATTGGGCAAAACATCTCGTAAAGACTAGAGCCCTTCAGAAAGAAACCGGAGGGTTCACGGAATTCGTTGGCTTGCCTTTTGTTCACATGGCTTCTCCAATTTATCTTCGGAAAGGTGCCCGACGTGGTCCTACCTTTAGAGAAAACCTGCTTGTCCATGCGATAGCGAGGATCACTTACCATGGCTACATAGACAATATCCAAGCTTCTTGGGTAAAGATTGGAATGGATGGGATGTCCCAAATGCTCCAAGCTGGAGTCAACGATGTCGGCGGCACATTAAATGGTGAGAATATTTCTCGTGCTGCTGGTGCTCGACATGGTCAGGCGGTTGATCAAAGTGATTTCGAGCTACTATGCCAACCACTTAATAGGACGTTGCGCCAGCGAAACACCTTATATGAAATCCTTGAAGAGAAGCCAAAGACTGAGGCTCTTCGAAAACGAATACCAGTTGTCGCCGAATAAGCCCTCTACGACGGAAACATATCGTTGGAATTGTCTTCCTTTTTTGGAGTTGTTTCCACTAAACACCAGCTCTTATGATCCTGCCCAGGAAGAGCATCACATTCAGGGCAGGGATCTTCATTGTCAGCAAAGAGGTCATCCAAAGAGTCATTGGTCTGCTTTAGGGCCCTAGCTTCTTCATAGCGGCGATGACGCCCTTTTTTCATTTTGCCTCCAAGGTGACTAACCGGAAACTTATCTCAACTAAACGTTAGAAGATGAAAGTATACCAACTCACGGTGTATATTGAGCGCCCTCAGCTACCGATCTTCTAGCTGAAGGCGGCCATCTACAAACGCTAACGAAGACGACCCATCTAACAGTTTCCGGATAGGACCACCGACGTATTCTTGACGCCACCCCTGAGAGAGCCTCGATTGATGATCTCCACGTAAAAGCGATTCTATATCTGACCTGGTCCCCAGAAGAGCAGGATCAAGATCGCTGTCTTTGGCAAACTGACTTAACCAAGCCGAAATTAGGGTTACTGCAGGGCGCAAGTCAGGAGTTAAATGCTTCTCCTCTGGTCCCTTCGGAATCTCAATCTTTTGCTTTTT
>CACFFD010000050.1 GCA_902565595.1 Actinomycetota bacterium | reverse complement strand
GAATCTCAGACTTGACAGAGTCTTTCAAAGTTCCTTGCCCTGAGAGTCTGCTGGGGGAAAGGCCTCTTAGGATCGAATTGCTAACCAGCCGGATAAGCCAACGTGATAGAAACAGAATAGTTACCGAGCTCTCTGAGGGGTTAGTGGACATTGCGATTGGAACGCACTCATTGATCCAAGAAGGCGTAAAATTTAAAAACTTAGGGCTTACTGTAATTGATGAGCAGCACCGTTTTGGGGTCGATCAACGAGCTGCGCTCCGGGCGAAAGCATCAGGAGAGGAAATCCCAGACCTGCTGGTCATGACTGCTACGCCCATCCCAAGAACAGCTGCTATGACCGTATACGGGGACTTGGATGTTTCAGTTCTTGATGAATTACCTCCCAGCCGGACTCCCATTTCAACCAAATGGGTCGAAGGTGAAGATGAGGTTTGGGAAAAAATCAGAAATCAAGTAAAGCAAGGAAATCAGGCCTATGTGGTCTGTCCCCTTATCGGAGACAATGAGACAACACAAAAAGCTTCTGTCGAGAACACTCACAAGCGTTTAGTTGAGGATGAACTAGGGGATTTAAAAGTTGACCTTTTGCATGGGCGTCTGACAGGGCCGGAAAAGCAAGAAGTTATGGCAAGATTTAGGGACGGAAATACTGATGTTCTTATCTCAACTACTGTTATCGAGGTAGGAGTAGACGTTCCAAACGCGACAGTTATGGCCATTCTCGATGCCGAACGTTTTGGTATTGCTCAACTTCATCAACTTCGGGGAAGGGTAGGCCGCGGCGATATGGAGTCTTGGTGTTTTCTCGTTAGTGGAGTAAGAACAGATGAAGCAGTGCAAAGATTAACTGCTCTTGAGTCATCGACAGATGGATTCGAATTAGCTGAGATTGATCTAGAGATTAGGGGTGAGGGTACCATTATGGGCGCTACTCAGAAGGGGAGAAATGATTTAAGAATTGCATCATTGCGGCGGGATAAGCAGTGGGTAGAGCATGCGCGAGATGCAGCGATCGAGCTTCTCGACTTCCCGGAAAACGATGAAGGTATTTCTCACCTCATCCAAGAGGTGGAGCTTTTATTCGGGCAAGAAGAAACAGAGTACTTGTTCAAATCATAACTTTCGTGATGACGAAATCTATTTCCACTAGCTCTACTCCTCTAGAACGATGTCCCATCTGTCTAGACAATCTAGGCAGCGATAAAAAGCCACCATTCCAGCGCTCCATCCGTTCTCTGGTGGGTAGCTACCTAAACGGCACCTTCCACCGCAATCAACACAGACTATTTCTTCTGGGATTTCCATTGTCGCCTACATCTTCTTCAGGCTATTGTTGCGCATCATGCGCATCGTATCGGGCATTGCAAAGGGAAGAAAGATAATTCCTCCACAAATTGAAGATGTCCGCCCGACTAAAGACAGGGTTCGCGAAGCAGTCTTCAATTCGCTGACAAGTTTTGACTTGATTGAAGGCCGACATTTTTTTGATTTATTTGCTGGGTCTGGGGCGCTTGGCTTAGAGGCGCTTTCACGCGGTGCAAAAAGAGCTACTTTTGTTGATCACCAGAAGGCTTGTATCGACGTGATTTGCGAGAATATTGCAACATTGGATTTTCGGGATATAGCTGAGGTGAAGCATTGTGACTATTTACAAATTGTTGAATCTATAGGTGAGCATGATGTCGCACTCCTCGATCCTCCATATACATTTCTCGATTGGGATGGTCTTCTAGAGTCATTGCCAGCCGAAGCAGTAGTTATTGAATCAGAGCGCGAAATACTCCTACCAGAACCATGGACATCGATAAAGGCTAAGAAATATGGATCGACATTCGTAGTTATCGCCAAGCGGACGCGCACAATACCTTAACTACCAACTACCAGAAGAAGCTTTCTCTGGCCTTTGACAATCCATTAAATTACTCTCGTTTCTCCGGTGGTAACTAACTCTTCGAAGTGTTGAAGAAAACCTCAGGTAGACTGCGTATATGGCGATAGCACTGTATCCCGGTTCATTTGACCCTCTTCACGATGGGCATGTTCATGTAGTCAAGGTCGCATCGCAGATCTTTGAAACGGTCTATGTTGCTGCCATGTATAACCCAGCGAAAGAAGGGTTTCTTCCTCTAGAACAGAGAGAAGAGCTATTAGCAGAATCTTTCTCCAAAATCGACAATGTTATTACTATGAGCTCTCCAGATTTGGTTATTCAAGCAGCTCAGAGTGTTTCCGCTTCTCATTTAGTTAAGGGAATACGAGGTCCTTCTGACCTTGAAACCGAAATTCAGATGGCCCAAACCAATAAAACTGTATCAGGCATACAGACGATATTTATTCCTGCTGAGCCACAACTCTCATATCTTTCAAGTAGGTTTATACGCGAGATATCACTCCAAGGTGGAGACATCACTGGATTAGTTCCAGATGAAGTTGCCAACTATCTAGTAAAGGGGGAATAGCGTGACAGATCTCGGGGATTCAAATACGGGAAGTGAAGATGTGTTTGAACCAGTTACGCCGTATCAAGCCCCAGAGGTAGAGAGGCTCCTTCAAACTTTAATAGACCTCGTAGAAGCCGCTAGGCCAGTACCGCTTTCTGCATCTTCGATGATAAACAAAGAGGAAGTCCTTGAGATATTAAAGGATGTCTCGCTTCGTTTACCTGATGAAATTCGAGCAGCACGGTGGCTTCTCAAACAAAGGGAAGATTTTCTCGCCCGAACACAAAGAGAAGGTGACGAGCTTATGGATTTAGCTCGTGCCAGAGCTGGTCAGATGGTACAAAGATCAGAAGTCGTTAAAGCTGCAGAAGTCCATGCTCGAAGGGTTGTAGAGGCTGCAGAAAGTGAAGCTCGACGTTTAAAGCTCGAAACAGAGGACTTCTGTGATCAAAGACTTGCAAGTTTTGAAGCTCTCCTAAACAGGACTATTCACTTGGTTGCTGATGGAAGAACAAAATTGCAGGGTAGCCCTCTTGCAGATCTAACTGCGGCCCATCAACCTCACGCATTAGAAGATGAGAGTGGCCCCAACTTGTACGATCAGGATGAAAGTGGCGCCAACTCCTAATCAAGAAGATTCTCTTTGCTACGATCTCCCAAAATTATTCACAAGGGATGGGGCAGTGGCCCTACCGGTAGCCTGGAACTTAAAAAATCTATCAACGAGCTATTCTGAAGCCCAACATCTGGGTGGTGAACTACGAGCTGAGGCTTCGGGAGAGAAAATTGTCGTAAGTGGAGAACTGTGCCTTACCTGGAGCGGACCTTGCAGGAGATGTCTTGAAACCACTAACGGAGATAATGATTTAATTATCTCTGAAATCTATGAACGGGATTCAACAGAAGGAGAGACCTTTGAGTTGCCGATGGATCAACTTCTCGATCTTCGGCCGATGTTACAAGAGCAGATACTTCTCGCGCTTCCACTAACCCCGCTTTGCTCAGACGATTGTCAGGGTCCCATTCCAGAAGAATACCCCGCCAGACCCGAAAGCCAGCAAGAGGGAAATTACAACATAGACCCACCAATAGACCCTAGATGGGAAGCGTTAGGGTCTCTAACCTTCGAAGAAGAAGAAGAAAATTGAGCGATCTACCCAGATAACAAATCAAGTAACAAGAGAACATTCTCCACAAGAGGCAACGGTTCGGTATTTTTGTCTGTAAATTGGACATACTATGGCAGTCCCAAAAAAGAAAACATCTAAGTCTAAAACAAGAAGTCGACGAAGTTCAGCGTGGAAACTATCCGCATCGACTTTAAATAAATGCCCCCGTTGTGGAGCAGCTCGACGACCCCATCATGTTTGCGGAAATTGCGGATGGTATAACGGGCGCGAAGCGTTAGACCTTAACTAGGAGATCAAGGTTCTCGAATGGACCATAACGCCTTACCAGTAGCGGTAGATGCAATGGGCGGCGACAATGCACCTTCTGACATTATCAAGGGGGCAGAGTTAGCTATTGAGGCTGGAATTCCTGTACTCCTTATTGGGCATCCCGACGTACTGTCAGATATTTCAGGCATCCCTACAAAGTTCGCCTCTGAGATCATAGAAATGGGTGAAGATCCAGCAACAGCCGTCCGCAAGAAAAAGGATTCTTCACTAGTTAGATCCGCTGAAGCTGTACGTGATGGCGAAGCCATCGCGATGATTAGCGCAGGAAATACTGGTGCGACCATGGCATCGGCTTTATTGAAGATAGGAAGAATACGTGGGGTTTCCAGGCCCGCAATAGCCACACCTATCCCTGTCCCTGGAAGCGAGAATCCAAATATTCTTTTAGATTCCGGCGCGAATGCAGAATGCCAACCCGAATGGCTAGTCCAATTTGCTGAAATGGGTGCAGTCTATGCAAGAGACAGATTTAACATCGCTAGACCAAAGATAGGGCTACTTTCAATTGGCGAAGAGCCCGGTAAAGGGTCCCCTTTAGTTAAAGAAGCATTTGAGCTTTTAGATGATCAAAGCTGGCAAAGTAGATGCTCAGGAGACTTTATAGGCAATGTAGAGGGTAGAGATTTAATGAATCCCGAGATCGATGTAATCGTTACTGATGGCTTTACTGGAAATGTTGCCCTAAAGACCCTTGAAGGAACTGCAAAATCTATTGTCAGCGCCCTACTAGAGGTTTTCTCTTCAAGTTCGGATGCAAAGGAAGGGGCAAAGCTACTAGCACCTGCTCTGCTTCCTCTCTATGAAACACTCGATCCCGAATCTGTCGGAGGTGCGATACTTTTGGGGATCAAAGGGGTAGCTATTGTCAGTCATGGGTCCTCAGGACCAAAGGCAATCTTCAATGCGATCTCCACAGCACATGAATTATCTATAGATAAACATGTTCAGCATCTTGAGCATGTGATTAAGCAATAGAAATTTCTCTTTCGAAGAACTCCACGAAACATCATCTATCGCTAGAATTAAGACAATTCGAGAATGAAAGATCTATTATGCCCGCAGAAACACATATGCAAGGAGACCCTCTGGGTCGAGATGAAATCCTAAAGCTAGTCAGAGATCGTCTGGGAGAGATACTTGAGGTAGAACCGGGTTCTATCCAAGAAGGAGATTCTTTCCGGGACGATCTCGATGCAGACTCACTTGCATTGATTGAACTGGTCGAGGCCATCGAAGAAGAACTCTCTGAAAGATCAATAGACTTTAGAATCGATGATGAAGACCTAGAAGAACTAAAGAGTGTTCGCGATGCCGTTGATTATGTCAATTCGCGGTTAGGTTGACGGTATTGCCCCAGGGAAAATATGAGAGCTTATATAACAAGCTCAGCTACAGGTTCAATAACGAGGATCTTCTGCAAGTAGCTTTAACGCATAGCTCTTGGTGTGCAGAGAACACCGGAAGTCCTTCAAACGAGCGACTGGAGTTCCTCGGGGATGCGGTTTTGGGTATGGCAGTAACCAGGTATATATACAGTCAGTACCCAGAGCTATCCGAGGGAAAGCTGAGCCAACTGCGCGCTCTCGTAGTTAGCTCATCCAGCCTTTCACAGCTTGCTGAAAATCTAGGTGTCGCGCCATTCCTACGATTAGGTAAAGGCCAAACGGCATCTGATAACGCGCTACCCCCCTCGATGCTGGAAGATGCAATGGAGGCAATCATAGGAGCTGTTTTCCTGGACGGAGGATGGGAAGCAGCTGAAGGGCTTGTTTTAACATTGTTGGGTGACCAAATTGAAGAGAACTCAGAAAGAAACAACGAGGATGCAAAAAGTCGATTGCAGGCGTTAACCGCACAGCACTTTTCTGCCTCTCCTGAATACGCATTCACAAGTGTGGGACCTGCCCATGAAATGAAGTTTTTTGTAGATGTTTCTATAAGTGGGCGCTTTCTCGGACATGGCGAAGGCCGGAGCAAGAAAGAAGCTATGCAGTATGCTGCTGAGCAAGCATTAACTCAACTTATGGATGAAGAAGATCTCAATACCGATAAGATGCGATAATCAATATTCCAAAGAGGAAAAAATGATCGAACTTCCTGAAGTTGAAACTATACGAAGAGACCTCGACAGAGACTGTGTCGGGAAAAAAGTTAAAAATATTGAAGTTAAAATTGCTCGCATCGCTGGTGGTACCAGCAATAAATCGCTGATAGAAAAAAGCTTCGATCAAGAAAAAGTGACATCAGTTAGAAGAATCGGAATGCTTATCTGCATTGATTTCTCAAATGAGATGAGCTTACTTTTCGGACTCGGTACCGGTGGGCAAATGTTACGAGTCCCAAATAAGGAAGAGGAAAATTCGCGTACTGGTGTAATCGTATCCTTCACCCAACAGGGGCAGCTAAGACTAATTGACAACAACGCTGATGCGACACTTTCATTCCATGAAACTGAAAATATTTTCGAAGACCGACCGGAACTTCTCGAATTAGGGATAGACCCGATCGAGAACCCCGTTACTTGGGGTGAGTTCGCATATCGACTGCATTCATACAAGATAAAACTTAAAACACTCCTTACGGATCAGACTTTCCTCATAGGAGTTGGGCCAATGTATGCTGACGAAATTTTATTTGAAGCCGGACTTCGCTACGACAGACTATCGGATTCTTTGACGACCAATGAAGTCCGTCGACTCTGGCAGTCAATGGTGCAGACGCTATACGATGCCGTTAAATACGGAGGATCAAGCATAGAAGATAGTTTCTTTGTCGGAATCACTGGAGAACCCGGCTCCTTTCAAGACCACCATTCGGTCTTTCAGAAGCACGGAGAGTTAAGTCCTAGATCCCGAAAACCCATCGCACGATCAAAATTCGGTGGAGAGTGGACCTACTACTGCGAACAGAGCCAAGTCTGAAATAGAAAAAATAAAGTTACAAACGTGTAATTTGTCTCCAAAGCGACTATGTTCACCCTGTGTTCCTGAAATCAATGACATTAAAGGGATTCAAGTCCTTTGCCGACTCAACTGTTCTAGATTTTGAACCCGGAGTCGCAGTGGTCGTTGGCCCAAACGGAAGTGGAAAATCAAACGTAGTTGATGCGATTGCCTGGGTACTTGGAGCCCAGGCACCTGCTTCGGTGCGTTCACAGAAGATGGATGATGTTATTTTTGCCGGCACTGCAAAGAGGGCGGCATTAGGAAGGGCTGAAGTAGCGTTAACAATCGATAACACTGCCAAAATGCTCCCTATTGATTTTGAAGAAGTAACGATAAAGAGAATCTTATTTAGAGATGGAGAGAGCGAATATTCCATGAACGAGGTTCCATGCAGGCTCCTAGACATTCAAGAACTCCTTAGCGATACAGGAGTTGGCCGCCATCAACATGTCATCGTTTCACAGGGGCAGATAGATGCCGTTCTTAACGCGAAACCAGAAGAACGGAGAACTATCATCGAGGAAGCTGCAGGGATTCTAAAATATCGAAGACGAAAAGAGAAATCTCAACGG
>CACFFD010000049.1 GCA_902565595.1 Actinomycetota bacterium | reverse complement strand
GCAGTGATGATTCCACGCTGAACTTCAAGATGATCAATATCAACGGCGCGTAGACCACCGAAAGTACGAACGACATTGTTAATTTTCAAAATTGGATCTGGCTTTGCTGATCCAGGGGTAGGTTCAATGTTTTCCAATCCAGAGGTGCTGTTATCGGACATCGATCTGGGCCTCCTCTTTTTTCCCAACGAGGCCTTGGGGTCTCCAAATCATCAAAACTGCAAGCATGACGCCCATCATGATCATCCTTACGCTGGAAACATCATTTGCTTCGAGAATCGCGCTAGGTATCCATCCGGAGTCAACCATTTGTCGAAGAAGTTCCTCTACGAAAACAATTATGAACCAGAAAGAAACCGCTCCAACAACAGGGCCCCAAACAGAGGCGGCTCCCCCTAGAATTAAGACAGTCCATATAAAGAATGTTGTTTGGGGTTTGAACTGCTGTGTCTCGACGAATCCAGTATTCATTGATCGTGTAATTCCAGCAAGTGCTACGATCATCCCTCCAATAATTAAACTTTGGAGCTTGTAGGAGAAGACATTTTTTCCTAAAGCTCGAGCTGCGTCTTCGTCCTCTCGAATTGCCTTGATGACTCGGCCCCATGGGGATTTCATTAACCCCCAGATCAGTAACGAAGTTAGAAGGACCAAAGTCCATCCAAGAATCATTACCCAGAGTGTTTGCTCATCAAATTTTAAACGCCAAAACCCATAGCTTCCGTCGTTTATTGGATTCCAATCAATTGTGACAATGTCAGAGAATGAAACTTCCGCATTTCGATCTTCGATGCTAGGAAGGCCGAAAGGTCCTCCAGTTAGATCGAGAAGCCTTTGAGAGCGAAATGATATACGTAGAACTTCTGCAATAGCTATCGTAGTTATCGCGAGATAGTCGGCACGTAACCGCAAAGAAGGAAGACCAATGCTTAATGCGATGCCAACTGCAAAAACTAGACCCGCTGCTATTGCAAGTATCAGTGACCCGCCAAGCCAACCTTGAGTAAAGAATATCGCCATTCCATAGGCTCCCGCAGCCATAAATGCAACAACACCAAAGTTCAATAGTCCGGTATAGCCATAATGCAGGTTAAGTCCTACGGCTGCAAGAGCGAATGTTGCAGCTTGCACTCCAATTGAAGCACGCAGAGCTAGGCCGAATAGATCTCCTATATCAACGCCGGCGAGGATATCCATAACCATGGCGTCTACCCGAGCCTTTCTCGAACGCCAAGAATTCCCTGTGGTCTAACAAGGAGGATCACGATTAGGACAGCTAAGGCAATCAAGAATTTCAAGTCATTATCTAGCCAGAAGGTAGACGTTTCTGATGCGAGGCCTATAGCTATACCGCCGACCATAGCGCCGTATGCTGTGCCCAATCCGCCGAGAGTAACAGCAGCGAAAATCAAGAGTAGGATTTTTTCGCCCATCTGCCATTCAACGACTTGTGTAAGGCCGATCATAATACCTCCAAGCCCAGCCAACGCACTGCCAAAGATCCATACCCACATTATGGTCCTGTTCACATCTATCCCCGATGACTCAGCCAGAGCTGGATTATCTGAGACAGCCCGCATTGAAGTCCCGAGTCTAGTGCGTTGGAGAAGGACTCCGACTATAACTAGGGTGACAAAGGCAATAGCTATGATGTAGTAATCCTTGGGTGGGAGTTCGATGGGCCCAAGCGAAACTCCCTTCTGGATCTTGAATGAATCATATGTTTCTGGTTCGGCGCCATGGTAGATCAACATTAGGTAGCGCATAAGGAAAGCTAGTCCTATTGATACAACCATAAGAGAAATATTCGTCATCTTCTTGCGCCGAAGAGGTCCAAAAATACCCTTCTCCAAAAACAATCCAAGAAAGCCACCTATAACAACAGCCAAAACAACAGCTATCGGAAATAACCCTCCAGTAAGTCCCATAGATGACTCTAGAACAAGAGCTATAACGGCTCCAAAAGCCACCATTTCCGAATGAGCGAAGTTAACTAGACCGGTCACACCAAAAATAAGTGAAAGCCCGATTGAGGCTAAGGCTACGAGAAGCCCTACCTTTAACCCGCTAATCATTCGGTTCAGAAATCGCTCCCATGTAGGGGGAATTTCTAGAACAGTTTTTTGATCTTCGGCTTGGAGTTGAAAACCTACCGACGTCGTTCTTACTTCCTCCACAATGACGTTAACTTCAGATGATGCCCCTTCCTTTATGGAAATACCGTCAGGGAGTGGGCCGATTAATTGGACAGTGTATTCACCTGTAGACGGGATAGGAATCTCCCATTTGCCATCATCACCCGAAACAACGGAACCAATCTCAATTCCGGCGTCATCAACGATCGTTATCGTAACATCAGGAATAACTTCACGGCCTACCCTTACTGTCCCACGAAATACTGCTTCATTATCTAGAGCGGAAGCAATAAAAGGAAAAGCCAAACTTGCGCAGAACGCTGCCAACGCAAAAATAAGCATTCCCTTTACTCTTTTTGTCACAAAAGGACTTTAATCGCAAGAATCACATACTCCTAACCAAAATTGATAACAGTGCGGTTTTTCCGTCAGCTAACCCGGAGCAACCCGAGAGCTACCGGTTCCAGCCGGCGTCGGAAATATGCCGTTCCTCGAAGAAAAGACAATGGTCAGGGCAGCTAAATGGCATTTCCTCGTTGCTTCCCAATCTGCAACGCTGTACCACTTCTCCGGATTGAACCGTTCTACTGCTGTAATGCCTACAATCGTCGCGTACTGCCATGACTCCATTTTCACCCCTACTGAATTGAGATACAAGTAAATAAGGGGAAGAGTTAACACTCTCGAAACAATTTAGAAATCAACGTCCATTACTATTCATCAATATTATTCGGAAATTTGTTTAATTTTCTGAAGATCGCTCGGTTAGCGATCGAAAATAGAAGGGAACAGTATGGAAACAGGTGATTTCGCGTGGATGCTGATTTCGACAGCATTGGTGGTCTTTATGGTGCCGGGGTTGGCGTTGTTCTATGGGGGTATGGATAGGTCCAAAAATGTCCTCAACATGCTCAATATGAATTTGTACTGCATCGGAATCGTCCCGCTGCTTTGGGTTACATTGTCTTGGACGCTTGGAAACAGCCCAAATGAAGAAGGTGCGTCAGGTTTTTGGGGCGGCGACTTGATCGGCAACTGGAACCAGATCGGCCTTGATGGTTTGAATATGAAGCCGGGCGATCTTATTTTCGTTGCGTTCTTGATGACGTTTGCCTCGATTACTCCCGCTTTGATATCGGGCGCTGTAGCTGACCGTATGAAATTCTCGGCTTGGGTCATTTTCGTCCCCATCTGGACATTAATTGTTTATACACCAGTCACCTACTGGGTATATAGCGGATGGCATGACAGCATGGGAGCGATCGACTTCGCGGGTGGAACCGCCATCCATATCAACGCTGGGGCAGCTTCACTCGCGTTGATTCTTGTGCTCGGTAAACGCAAAGGATGGCCTAGCGAATCATCACCCCCACATAATCTTCCCCTTGTCATGCTGGGAACAGGAATTCTTTGGTTCGGATGGTTCGGCTTCAACGCAGGATCAGCTGGAGAAGCGAATGGTGCAGCTGTCCAAGCATTGCTTAACACCTTTGTTGCTGCAGCTGCCGGAATGATTGGGTGGATGCTCATCGAATGGTACCGTGACGGAAAAGCAACAACCCTCGGTGCTTGCTCCGGTGTCGTAGCCGCACTGGTAGCAATAACTCCAGCAGCCGGCTATGTGGGTGGCCTATCAAGCATTATCTTCGGTCTCGTCGCAGGAGTAGGGTGCTACTTCCTTATAGGATTGAAAAACAAGCTCGGATACGATGACTCACTTGACGTAGTCGGCGTTCACGGCGGCGGAGGCATCATCGGTGGACTCCTCCTCGGCTTATTCGCAGATAACTCAGCTATCAACAACGAAGAAACTGTTCCAAGGGATGATTGGTTCCAGGACGGTGTTTTCTTTGGCGGAGGTGAGCTCTTCATCGACCAACTAGCAGCGATGGGGTCGGTCATAGCATTCTCTTTCATCGTCACATTCATTATCGCAAAAGTCCTTGACGCAACGATTGGCCTACGCGTATCTGAAGAAGATGAAGAAGCAGGACTTGATCAGTCACAACACGCAGAGACCGCCTACAACCTATAAAAAGAAATTTAAATGATCAATTAATTGGCGGGGGAGCAGCCCCCGCCAATTAAGAATGTTCCCAAAATGGTTTAAGTGGAATACGGTGAATGTATGTCCATTGTTCTTGCAAGACAAAATCTTCTTCAAGACCGAACCATACGCGGGTCACAATTCACCAGACAACTCAGTGATTCCGCCGACCATTGGTTAGAAAATCTCTTCAATAACGCTGCCGGCGACCGAACAGATATCGCTCTTCTTGCTGTCGGAGGCTATGGACGAAAAGATTTATCACCTCTATCAGACCTTGACGTGCTCCTACTCCACCGCACAACTGAAGGTATTGACGCAGTTGCTGAAGCTATCTGGTATCCCATATGGGATCAAGGAGAGAAACTCGGCCATGCAGTTCGAACCATAGAAGAGACATTAGACCTTGCTACAACGGACCTTGACACTGCTACGGCGCTTTTATCATGCCGCCATATTGCTGGTTCTAAACACCTCGCTGAAGAACTTTCTTCTCTTGCCCTTTCCCAATGGAAGAATAACGCTCGTTCATGGTTACCGAAACTTGCATCCTCAATTCAAGAACGCCATCGTATCAAAGGTGAAGTCGCATTCATGCTCGAACCTGAACTGAAGGAAGGAAGGGGAGGGCTCAGAGACGTCCACGCTATCGATTGGGCGGAACAAAGCGGGCAGGGACCTCTAGAAGTAGAGCGCAACCAGTTACAAGAGTCATATGAAGTTATTCTTCGAGCTCGTGTAGAACTCCACAGAAGTGCGAAACGGTCCAGCGATAAGCTCCTTCTAGAACAGCAAGATGCTGTTTCAGAAGCATTGGGATATGAAGACGCTGATGTCTTAATGGCAGATGTTGCATCAGCAGCGAGGCGTATCGCTTGGAACACAGATGAACTCTGCTACGCAATACATAATGCAGGTTTATTCGGTCTGTGGAATTTTGGAAAGAAAGTCGGAGATACATTAACCGGAAGAAGAAAATCTGTTTCAACAAGCTATGAAACTGATGCGGATTTTTCTGCGGAGACAGTTTTACGAATTTCAGTCACTACCGCCAAGAACCAAGAACGGTTTTCTCCAGAAGTAATAAAACAACTACGAAATGTGCGGTTAGAGGTTCCAGATCCATGGACACCTGAAATACGCGATTTATTCGTGGAGTTGCTGCTGACCGGCCACGATGCAATACCAGTAGTAGAGACGCTCGACGAACTTAATCTATTTGTTCCTTTCCTCCCGGAATGGGAACCATCAAGAAGTCGCCCTCAGCGCAACGCCTATCATCGTTTCACCGTTGACCGTCATTTGCTTGAAACAGCTGCTGAGGCAGCCAAATTACAAGATCGTGTTGAACGGCCTGACCTCCTCGTAATCGGCGCACTCCTCCATGACATTGGAAAGCCTTATCCAGGTGATCACACGGAAATAGGTATTGAACTGATCAAAGTTATCGGATCGCGTATGGGATTTGCACCAGTAGATGTAGAAACACTTGTTCAAATGTGTGAACACCATCTTCTACTCCCAGATATTGCAACCCGAAGAGATCTTGATGACTTTGACACAATCCAAACTGTTGCGACTTCACTTCAAACCGTTCAAAGAGTGGAACTTCTTCACGCCCTTACAGAAGCTGACTCTATAGCAACGGGACCAGCTGCTTGGAGCACTTGGAAAGCCGGTCTTGTCCACGATTTAGCAGGCAGAACGTCGGCGTATCTCAAAGGCGGCGAAGGAAGCATAATGGAGAGGAAATTCCCAACTGAAGAGCAGTTGAAGATGATGCGCCGAGGCATGATCCGCGTTGAAGGTAACGCTGATACTCTCACAATTATGGAGATAGACCGCCCTGGTGTCTTTGGGCGGGTAGCAGGAGCCCTATCTCTATGTGGCCTTGATGTATTAGAAGCAGTCGCTCATACCGATTTCGGAATGGTACTCGCCGTGTTTCGCGTCTCCCCGAGCACGACCCGGGAGATCGACTGGGATTCGGTCTGTGTTTTCGTTCAGGATTCGGTCCGTGGTCGTGTAGCTATTGCCGCTCGTCTTTCAGAGAGAATGAAGACCTACTATCTGCAGTCATCTCAAAACTTTCCTGACAGAGTAGTTGGAACTGACGTGAAGATAGACAATGAAACTTCTTCGACAGCAACGGTAGTGGAAGTCTCTGCCCCGAATGGAATGGGTCTGCTCTATCAGATCACTCGCGCACTTAGCTCACTTGACCTAAATATCCTCAGTGCAAAAGTCCAGACTCTTAGCTCTGATGTTGTGGACTCATTCTATGTTTTGGATAATGAAGGAAAAAAAATTACCGACCAAACCCATGCTGAAGAAGTTCGAGAAGCTGTTCGGCATGCAATTGAGATCTCAACAGTGATGCAAAGGAAAACAAATGACAGATGAGCAGAATCTTGTTCGATGGAGTGAAGCTCTTGCTGGTATAGCAAGAACCGGTCTTGCTTTCACTGAAAACCTCTACGAACGTGAACGCTACGAAGAGGTTCTCAATGTTGCAGCTGACATACAGTCACACATTTCTGGTTCAGTTCAACCTGATCATAAGGTACAAGAATGGATGCGTTCCGTTGGAGAGGGGACAGCTGGTTATGTGACTCCGAAGGTCGCTATAGGAGCTGTCGTCGGAAATGATGATGGGGAACTTCTTCTTATTCAGAGATCAGATTCTGGAGTTTGGTTATTTCCCACAGGCTTTGCTGACGTTGGGTATTCGGCTGCAGAAATAGCTGAAAAAGAAGTACTTGAGGAAACCGGTATGGAAGTTGAAGCTGTTCGAATCATCTCTATTCTCGACGGTGTCCGAGGCGGATTCACAAGGATGCCTCTGTACTCGATCGTGTTTCAATGCAAAGTTGTTGGAGGAACATTAAAGCCCCACCCTCTGGAATGTGAGGATGTCGGTTTCTTTTCTCAAAGTTCTCTTCCTGAGCCTTTGGCAGGTTCAGGCAATTGGGTTGAACAAGCGTTCAAGGCGGTGCGTGATGAACCGATTGAAGTGCAATTCGATACACCGAGAAGACCTGCGTGGAAAAGCCCTGAAGATAACAACTAAAGTTTGACCTACGGCCTATGCCTCTTCAGGGTTTGCCCCGTCGTGTAGCCACCGCTCAACTCGGTCACCAAATCCCGATGCAGGGTCGGCGTCAAACTCTCCCTGGTCGTAACGGTATTCTAAGTCCGTGACATA
The DNA here is from genome assembly GCA_902565595.1 of Actinomycetota bacterium. Taxonomy (GTDB): domain Bacteria; phylum Actinomycetota; class Acidimicrobiia; order Acidimicrobiales; family UBA8592; genus UBA8592. The sequence continues at coordinate 989 of CACFFD010000049.1, read as the reverse complement.
AGCCCGCATCTCCTCATCATCTTCGATAAGCTGATCGACCTGCCTTTCATACGATGCAGAAGCTATTTCAAGTTCTGTTGTAAGCGATACCTCAGGAAGGATCTCGTTTAATCGATTCACGAGCGCGAGTGTTGCTTTGGGAGACGCAGCCCCCGAAACATAGTTAGGAACGGTGGCCCATAATGAAATTGCAGGAATTCCTTCTTCTTGGATGTTCTGATTGAGAACACCGACAATGCCTGTCGGGCCTTCATACATCGACTTTTGAAGATTGAGCCTAGAGCTCATCTCTGCGTCTTCGCAGAATCCATAGATCATCACAGGTCGTGTATGCGGGACTTCTGTAAGCAAGGATCCAAGGGTAATCACCATAGAAACCTCAAGGCTCGTCGCTATTGACGTAATTTCCTGAACAAATGTTTTCCACTGTAAATGAGGTTCTATACCTTCGAGTAGAAGAATGTTTTGTTCAGAACTCGTACTGAATTGTGTTATCGGCCAATCCAATTGGCGCCCATCTTTTTCTAAATGAACGAGTGGTCGGGTTTCTGAAAAATCATAAAATTGTTCTGCATCTATATGGGCAAATGGTTCGGCATTGAAATTTTCACGTAAATGTCTTATTGCCCAACTTGATGCATTTCCTGCGTCGTTCCACCCTTCAAAGGCAGCGATAAGCACCCCTCCGGTGGTACTTGGATGTTTTTCCCAGATGGTTAAATTATCTGACATGGCTTTGAGACTATATCCACGAAGGGCTTAATTCTATTCGTAGAGATTACTGCGCCTTAGAAACCTGTTGTAGCTCTTCGAAGTATCACTCGGGTACCATGGAGTATGGTCACAATACGGATAGCCGAGAATGTAGACGTAAATCTAGTAGAGGCGTATGAGAGATTAACCCCTCAGCTTTCCTCATCTAGTCCAGCTCCGACTGCTGATGAACTTGCAGCAATTATCAGATCTGACTCCTCAACAGTGCTTGTGGC
>CACFFD010000048.1 GCA_902565595.1 Actinomycetota bacterium | reverse complement strand
CCATAATGAGGAGAAGCGGATCTCCATCTATGGGGCCATTTACAGAATAACAAACTTCAATTCCGTTAACTTTGGCGATTGCTTCCTCTGTTTCCATAGTCCTTCTACTTTACCTTTATCTCAATAAGCACTTGTTGAATTTATATGCCGTCGGTTTCTTCCTCTGGCTGGGGCTCATCTCCGATGTCCTCTTGTTGAGATATCTGCACAAAGGCGATCTGGATTTGTTGCAGGGCCTCTCGGAGTACATTCTCATTCTCTCCGAGGCGGCCTTCAAGGCCCGACAATAAGACACTCATGGCGTCAATAGCGATCTTTGCCTCATCTATAGATGGTGGCTGGCCCGATAAGTGAATTGCTGCCAATTCGTATATGCCCATTGCATGATTTGCGATAATATCCTCTGCCGGGGTTTCGGATAGTCGCTTCCTCACCTCGGCTAGCTCTGCCGCCATGATACGGGCTTGTTCCTGCTCCTCTGGGCTTAAATCATCAAATCCAGGGGGTCCGCCTACTTCCCCTTGGGGTTGGCTACCGCTGTTTTCATCTCTGGGAACATCGTGTTCTCCATGTGGCGTCCAAATACTCATCTGCTCTCCTTGAATAGTCTTATATGAACTCTATATAGCTAGATGCCTGATCTGAAAGTTTCGCTGGTACTCTGGTCTTGTCTCAAAATGTAATTTTGGGTTCAAGAAAGTACTGTCGAGAGGCAGTCACCTACCTGCATCATCAAAAGATGAGGTCAGAGGGATCCTCTGATTTGCGCAGCATAGGTGCAACACGAGTCGTCGCCTTAAGGCAAGTACGGTGGGTGCTGATTTTCTTAGCCCCACCGTTTAGTATTTAAGGGATCACCATGAGACAGTGGTTCAATAAAAATTTTGATTAAAGGAGATTTAACTTGATCAGGAGCTTGACATAGCTGGGAACACAGAGCCTCGCATCAATGAGTCGATACGCGCAAGTGAAGTTCGACTTGTTTCTCCAGAAGGAGAGCAAATAGGTATAACGCCAATTGGTGAGGCTCTAGAAAAAGCCCGAGACCTCGAACTCGACCTAGTAGAAGTAGCAGAGAATGCAAATCCTCCGGTTTGCAGGATCATGGATTACGGAAAATACAAGTATGAGGCAGCTCAAAGGGCAAAAGACTCCCGAAAGAAAAGCACAAATATCGTAGTAAAAGAGCTTAAATACCGACCCAAAATTGCCAAAGGTGATTTCAATACGAAAACAAGCAAAGTTCGGAAATTTCTCGAAGACGGGCACAAGGTGAAATTGACGATAATGTTTCGAGGTCGAGAAGTTCAACATCCAGAATTAGGAAGAAAGATTCTCGATGACGTGGCCGAGCTCATGGAAGATATTGCTATTCTCGAGGCTTACCCACAACTTGATGGCAGAAACATGACTATGGTCCTTGGCCCAGATAAAAAGGCAATTGCTAACCTTCGCAAGGAGAAGGAGAAGCAACAAGAGGGCAGCCAAGACCAAGAATGACTTAAGCCACGTCTAGGCTCCCGAGCGAAGTTAATTGATCAGATAAGAAACAAAATCGCCAGATTGTCGCAGGTAAATAATTTGCCTCAGAATTCAATGGAGAGAGAAAATGTCAAAAATGAAAACTCATAAGAGTTCAGCTAAAAGGTTCAAAAAAACGTCGAAGGGTAAGCTTAAGCGAGGCCGGATGCACCGTAACCACTTGGCTGAAGCTAAATCGCCAAAGCGTAAGCGGCAAGCTAGAAGGCCGGGGGAAGTAAGCAAGGCCGATGCTCCCGCAGTGCGTCGAAACTTAGGAATTTAGAAATACCTTTGATCTCAACTTAGATCGAAGTCCGTCCATCAGTGGCATAGGAGAAGAGAAATGGCAAGAACAAAAACTTCAGTAAATAGAAAGAAACGCCGTCGTCAGGTACTGGGTAAGGCCAAGGGATACTACGGCAATAAAAGTAGAACATTTCGTGCGGCTAATGAGCAGGTTATGCATAGCGGTAATTACGCCTTTCGTGACCGTCGTGCAAGGAAAGGCGAATTTAGAAAATTGTGGATCCAGCGTATTAATGCGGCATGTCGTCAGCATGGAACTACTTATAGCCGGTTTATCAGCGGCTTAAAGAGTGCCGAAGTAGAAGTGGATCGCAAAAATCTCTCTGACCTTGCTATTCACGACCCAGCTGCTTTTGCTGAATTGGTCGAGATAGCAAATAAGGCAAATGCTAACTAAAAAAGGTTAGCAAGAGAAATGGTCGCTGTATCTAAGAGCAACCGAAGAGTCCGAGAATTACGCAAACTCATCCGACGTGGTTCATACCGTGACGAAATGCAGGTCTATGTTATTGAGGGCAGAGGACTGTTGCGCGAGGCTGCGCTGACGGGGAATATCCCTATTGATATTTTCGTTGCGGAGAACGACAGCGACATGGCTTCTGAAGTCAGCGCACTCCTATCTGAGGGCTCGACGGTCTGGGACATGGAGGAGAAGGTTATGAGATCAGTGGCGTCTACTCAGAATCCTCAGTCAGTTGTCGCGACTGTACCGATGGTTAAGTATTCGCTGGATGACATTTTGGAGTCCTCTCCAAGTTTTTTAGTCATTGGAGTTGAAATTAATGACCCAGGGAATGCAGGGACGATCATTCGCACTGCAGCAGCTTCTGGCGCTGACGCTGTAATTTTCTCTCACGGTTCTGTTGATGTGTATAACCCTAAAGTTGTTCGAGCTTCAGCTGGGGGGATATTCAGAATTCCTGTGATTCGATCTATGGATATAGCCGACCTCCTTAGAAGTTGTGAAAAGAATGGAATCGCCCTCTTGGGTTTGGCTGGTGAGGGGCAGATTGAATACTCAACATATAATTTTGATCACCCGATAGCGCTGCTTGTCGGAAATGAGGCCAGGGGCTTGGATAGGTCTGTTGTTGGTGAGCTCGAGGCACAAATTTCAATTCCTATGGAAGCTGGAGTGGAATCTCTTAATGCAGCGGTTGCACTTGCAATCGTGTCATTCGAAGTGCATCGACAAAGGACCCTCAATGATGTTTGACATCACTCAGTCAGCTTGTTGACCCGATTATTCTAGTCATTGGTAACCTATCTTCTAATTCTCAGCATTATGTATCACCAACCTGCGACAATGACACTAGCGACGTTTAAAGACGGTAAATCATGAGTGAATACCAAAAACTTATCGATGGAGCTCGGGGAGCTGCTGAATCATCTCAGAATGCTGATGAGCTAGCTTTAGCGCGTAGTGAATTCCTCGGAAAGAAATCCCTGTTATCTGAGGCCAAAAAAGGATTAGGGAAACTTGAGGAAGTTCAGCGGGCTGAAGCCGGGAAAGAGCTAAACGAAGTGCGAAACCTAATTGAAGAGGTTTTCGAACAACGTGAAGCGGCACTTCAAGAAGAAACATGGAATCTTCAGTTCGAGTCGGAACGATTGGACTTATCCGAGAGGCTTGAAAGCTTGCGGAGGGGGCACTTGCACCTTATTACGCAAGCTCGCGATCACCTAGAGGATGTTTTTGTCGGAATGGGTTTTACTGTCGCAGAAGGGCCTGAGGTTGAGACTGCTTGGTATAACTTTGAGGCGCTTAATATCCCAGATTGGCACCCAGCAAGAGGAAACTTCGATACGATTTTCGTTAACTTGGGATCCCCTGAAGAGGTTATGCTTCGATCTCACACGTCACCTGTTCAGGTCCGGACAATGGAGAATCAACAACCGCCTATATATGTAGTTGCTCCAGGTCGAACATTTCGAACGGATAATGCCGATGCTACGCATCTTCCAGCCTTTAATCAGATAGAAGGCCTTGTCGTTGATAAGGGAATCACTATGGGTGATCTAGCAGGAACAATAGATTCTTTCGTTCAAGCTTTTTTTGGGTCCGAGGTTAAGTCGAGATTGCGGCCAAGCTACTTTCCATTTACTGAACCATCAGCGGAATTTGACATCTCCAGACCTGACGGAAGCTGGCTTGAGCTTGGTGGGTGCGGAATGGTTCACCCTAATGTGCTTTCGAATTGCGGAATCGACCCCGAAGAATGGCAGGGATTTGCTTTTGGTTTTGGAATTGATCGACTGGTTGCGATGAGGTTTCAGCTTGATGATATTCGTGAATTGGTAGTTAATGATGCCAGATTCCTAAGGCAGTTTTAGGGGATTTTATGAAAGTTCTACTGTCATGGTTGAAGGAATTTGCTCCAGCGATTGAAGGTGACCCCATTTCTTTAGGGGAGCGATTGAGCCATCTGGGTTTGGCCGTGGAGGAAATGTCGGTGCTTGGAGAAGGCCTTGACGGGGTAGTCGTTGGCCGTATATTAGACCTTCGTCCCCATCCAGATGCGGAAAGGATCCAGTTGGTCGATGTTGACCTAGGGGATGGCAATGCCACTCAAATTTGTTGTGGTGCGTTCAATATGCAGGTTGGTGACCATGTTCCTGTTGCGACAATCGGGAGCGTCCTTCCTGATGGGTTAGAAATTTCACAGAGGAAACTCCGTGGTCAACTGTCGAATGGGATGTGTTGTTCACCGGCTGAGCTTGGTTTGGGCGACGATCATGACGGGATAATGATTCTCCCGGAAAATTCTGATGCGACCTCTCCTGGTGTCCCTATTACGGAAGCGTTGGGGATGCAACGAGATATTTTATGGGACCTTGAAGTGAATGCTAATCGGCCTGATGCTATGAGCGTATCTGGTGTTGCACGTGATCTCGCTGCATCTTTGGGGATTCCCTTTGGATACCCTGAGTATGAATTTGTCGAAGGAAGTACGAAACTTTCTGACCTGTCATCTGTTGAAATTATTGACCCGACATTATGTGGGAGATTTGCAGTGCGGGCGGCTTTAGGGGTGTCAATCGGTGAATCACCACGTTGGATGCAAAACAGGCTAATAAGTCTTGGGATGAGGCCAATCAATAACGTTGTGGATATTTCAAATTATGTCATGCTTGAACTTGGACAACCGAACCATACTTATGACCTTGCGAAAGTCCCTGAAGGCCATCTAGCTATTCGGCGTGCAAGTGAAGGGGAAACTATTACCACCCTAGATGGCGAAGAGAGGTCTCTGATCATAGAAGATGGTGTGATCGCCAATATTCGGGGGGAAGCAATAGGGATAGCTGGAGTTATGGGGGGGGCTATCGACAGAGATTTCTGAAAGCACTACTGATGTGCTAGTCGAAGTTGCATGGTGGGACCCTCCTTCTATCTCCAGAACCGTCAAGAGGTTAAACCTCATGAGTGAAGCGTCGATGCGTTTTCGTCGAGGTGCAGATTACGGGGACAATATTGAGCGTGCGTTAGGTCGTATCGGGAACCTTCTTACCGATGGAGGAGCACAGATTGCCTCTGGGATCGAACAAGATACCGGAGACTTGCCTTCTCGTGAATCGATCAAGGTGAGGACAAGCAAAATTAATGGACTATTGGGAGTTGACTTATCAGCAAAAGATATGAAGTCTCAATTGGAGTCCATCGGATTTGAAGTCTCGGTTAAGAAGGGTGACCTTTCGGTCACAATACCTACTTGGAGATGGGATACGGTCACCGAAACCGACATCTCAGAGGAAGTAGCAAGGATGTACGGGTATGAGAATATTCGGCGCTCAGTTCCGAAGGGGACTGCTCCTGGGACTCTTACCCAATATCAGAAAAACCGAAGGCGTGTTCGTGAAATACTTGTTGGGGCTGCATGTGATGAGACGATGCCCATGCCTTTCCTTGCCCCTGGAGATCTTCGTTCAGCTGGACTAGCTGAAGAAGCGATAAGTCTCACAAATCCCCTAGTCCATGAAGAGTCGCTTTTGCGCACTTCACTTTTGCCAGGGCAGCTAAAGGTGATTGCATTTAATCAGTCGCATAGGGTAGAGGACCTCCGGTTTTTCGAGATCGGTCACGTCTTTTTGGATTCATCTGATGGGGTGCTCCCTGATGAGCGCGAACATCTTTCTGTGGCGCTTGTAGACGTACATGTTTCTGAAATAGTAGACCTGCTCTACGTGTTGGGAAATGAGCTAGCGCTTCCTAATCTCCAACTCGCTTCTGACGAATTGCCAGGAATGCACCCTGGGAGAGCAGCTGAGATCTTAGTAGCAGGAAAGTCGTGTGGCGTCATAGGCGAAGTAGACCCTCGAGTTCTGATGTCCTATGGGGTCAATGGAAGGGTTTCGTGGCTTGAGTTGAATCTCGGAAAGGTCTTATCTGGCCCGCTTGGAAAGAAAAGCTACAGAAGTGTTTCAAAATACCCTTCGAGCGATGTGGATCTTGCCTTCGATGTCCCTGAATCGGTTAGTTCAGCATCGATATTGGGCTGTCTACGTAAGGCGGGGAGCGATCTTTTGCAACAGGTGAAACTATTCGACGCCTATTCCGGTGATGCCATTGAAGAAGGGCACCGCAGCCTTGCATATAGGCTCCGATTTCAAGCGGATGATCGAACCCTTACAGATGATGAGGTAGCGGCTCTGCGCTCGAAATGCATTCAATTGGTTGAGAAGAAGACCGAAGCGAGACTACGACTGTAGTATATTTATACATATATGAGTATAAATATACTATCTTTGGTATAGTGAGAACATGAAAAATGTAGGCATCATAGGAGGTTCGGGATATACCGGCGCCGAGTTACTTCGACTCGTTGCCGAACACCCTGAACTAACCCTCAAAATCGCAACTGGTGAAACCCAAGCAGGTACTGCTATACGAGACCTGTACCCAAGCCTTACCACCTCATACCCGCAGGCAAACTTCGACTCGTTTTCTCCCGAAATTGTTGATGGCCTTGACCTCGTCTTCTGTGCACTGCCTCACGGAGTAAGCCAAACCGTCATCCCAGATATATACGGCACAGTAGGCCACATTGTGGATTTGGGTTCAGACTTTCGGCTCAAGGACCCTTCTCTTTACCAACAGTGGTACGGATCAGAACACATCTGCCCAGAATTACTTGATGAATTTGTCTACGGACTACCTGAGCTATTTAGAAATGAAATCGAAGGTGCCCCCCTCATAGCGGCAACCGGATGTAATGCAGCGGCCGCTATATTTGCTCTAGCCCCATTCGTTCAGTCGAACATGATTCAGAACGATGCAATAATTGTCGATCTCATAACAGGTGTAAGTGGCGCTGGTAGGCCACCGAAAGAGCATACGACGTTCTGTGCGGTTAGCGGCAATATCACCCCGTATGGTTTGATAACACATCGACATACACCTGAAATTGAACAAGCACTAACCACTTTCGGAGGGGAAACGAATTCAGTCCTCTTCACACCTCACCTCGCACCAATTGATCGAGGAATAATAGCGACTTGCTACGGCAGGACAAGATCTGGAATTACTACAGAGGAAGCCCTAAACCAACTTAGTCGGTTCTACGAAAAGGAGCCTTTCTTCATCGTGGATGAAAGGCCTCCTTCTACCAAATCAACCCTGGGCGCGAATACTGTACACCTGACTGCCAGAGTCGATGAAAGGACAGGAATGCTTGTTTCGATTTCGGCACTAGATAATCTCGTAAAAGGGGCATCGGGAATGGCAATCCAGAATGCAAATCTTGCCCTTGGCCTACCTGAAACTTTAGGGATCCCATCCCTTGGCCTGTATCCCTAGGACTGATATGCCTACTTCGCCTCTAGCTCCATCATCGTTCCCTGGTATCCCTCCTATCGGGGGAGTGCAATTCGCCGTAGCCTCATCTGGCATGCGGTACAGCGGACGGGACGATTTATTTCTCGCGACCCTCTCACCAAATACTACTGTTGCGGGCGTCTTCACTCAGTCTCTTTGCCCGTCTGCTCCGGTCGAATGGTGTAAAGAGTGGATTCATCTAGGATCGGCCCGAGCTTTGCTATGTAACGCCGGCAATGCGAATGCCTTTACTGGTACTGCTGGCTTCGATGTAGTCGACAGCTGTGCAAACGCTGTTTCCGATCTACTCTCTGTAACTGCCAAAGAGGTCTTTTTGGCATCTACTGGAGTAATCGGAGAACCTTTCCACCCAAACGTTATAACGGAACATCTGAGAACTCTGGTTGATGGACTGGAGGCCCCCGATTCCAGTATGTGGCAAGCCGCAGCTAATGCAATTCGTACTACAGATACCTTTCCTAAAGGTTCCTACTCTAAAGTTGGAGATTCAGGGTCCTACATCGCCGGGATAGCCAAGGGAAGTGGGATGATCGCTCCGAATATGGCAACAATGCTTGCGTTTATTTTTACAGATATGGAGATAAGCCATGGAGATTTGCAATTGTTAACTGAGCAGTCAGTTAACAAAAGTTTCAACTCTATAACTGTTGATTCAGACACGTCAACAAGCGATACGGTTCTGGCTTTTGCTACAGGTGAGTCTGGTAACGCTATCGAAGATCATCGGCTTGACTTTCAGAACGCTCTTGATGACGTCATGCTTGGGCTAGCCCATCAAATAGTTAGAGACGGTGAGGGGGCTACGAAATTTATCGAAATAACTGTGACAGGAGCTGAAGATGATGCTGCCGCAGCAAAAATCGGAAAGTCTGTGGGGAATTCACCGCTCGTTAAAACTGCAATCGCAGCCGAAGACGCTAATTGGGGAAGGATCGTTATGGCTGTCGGCAAGGCTGGGGAATTAGCGGAACGGGATAGGTTAAAAATTTGGATCGGTGATGAACTCATAGCCGAAGACGGTATGCAGTCAGTAAGCTATGAAGAGTCCCGAGCTTCTTCACATCTTGAGGGTAAAGATATCTCTATCAAGGTAGA
>CACFFD010000047.1 GCA_902565595.1 Actinomycetota bacterium | reverse complement strand
GCCGACCCGGATGGCACATAGAATGCGTTGCGATGTCATTGCATCTACTTGGAGATGGCTTCGATATCCATGGAGGAGGCTCTGATCTTGCCTTTCCACACCATGAAAATGAACGCGCTGAATCAGAAGCATCTGGGCACTCATTCGCTCGATATTGGATGCACAGTGCGATGCTAAATGTCAACGGAGAAAAAATGGGAAAATCTTTAGGGAATTTTCGAACTCTTGGTGACGCTCTTGCACAATACGGACCTAGGCCACTACGACTAGCTATGCTCCAAGCCCACTATCGCTCCCTTATGGAACTCTCTGATGAAACAATGAAAGGCGCAATAGGTGGAATCGAGAGAATAGACGCATTCTTTCGAAGGATGCTTGGAGCGGACATCCAAGAAACATCCATCGACACTGAAGCAAAAGACCGCTTTATGTCCGCAATGAACAATGATCTAGGGAGCCCTGATGCAATCGCAGTCGTTTTTGAAACGATTAATTCAGGGAACGCTGCTCTGGATGACAGAAACATTAAAGAAGCGTCAATGGCCTTGACAACTGTATCTGAGCTGCTGGAAGTCCTCGGCCTCTCAAAGGATACTGTTGACTCCGATGAAGAAATCGACTCATTAGTGTCAGAACGAGAAGCAGCTAGATCCTCAAGGGATTTTGCTGCTGCGGACAGAATTCGTGACATCCTTAAGGACCGAAACATCGAAATTGAAGATACTCCTAACGGACCGCTCTGGAGAAAAATCTAACCCCAGTTTCTATTCTTCTCCCCTACGGCTTGAGAGGATATAAGAGATCACTGCCGCGGTTGCTGCAACATTTAACGACTCAACGTCGTTATGTAGCGGCAAAGAAAGGGTTCGTTCGCAAATGTCTAATACTTCTTTCTGTATGCCGTTCGTCTCATTCCCTAAGACCAGAGCAATGCGGTCACTATAATCTGCTTCGAGAGCTGATTCGCCACCGCTATCTAAAGCAACAATATCGAATCGAGCATCCCGAAGAAGCGAAACAGCGTTAAGAACATTGTCGATACGAAGAATCGGTGCTTTGAAAGCTACCCCAGCAGATGCTTTAATCGCCACTGCTCCAATTTTCGCAGTCCCTTCGTCTGGGACAACGACACCATCCAGCCCAGCCGCCGTTGCGCTTCGAAGAATCATCCCAAGATTCGCCGGATTATGAATCCCGTCCAACACAAGAACTATCGACCCATACTTTCTGCCAGTTCGTTGTTCCAGAAACGAAGGAAGGCTCTGCATTCTTTTTGCCCGAATATCAGCTGCCACACCCTGGTGCTGTCCGCTTCTAGCCAAAGCATTGATTCGATTATCACTTACACGTTCGACCGGTATGCCACCGGAACGGGCGAGGTTCTCAATTTCGGTTACTATTTTCCCCGCGGCCCGAGAGCTTATATGCACACGTACAACTCCCTGACTGCTTTGTAATGCCTCAAGTACTGGCTTTCGACCGTGAATGACTAGAACCTGCTCTTGGAATCCCATAGCTACATGCTCTCACAGGTTCATCGGAAACGAAATGTTCATTGCCTGAAAGTGTCACTCCGCAACCTGCTTCGTGTTATGTTCTTTTAATAACTAATCACTTGGGAAGTTCATGTCGGACATATTTACAAAAGATCTCAGTAAGCAGCAAAGAGTTGTAGCTGCGACAAATTTGAAGGGAGTTCCCGAAGGAACCAGTGGACATGTAATGCTTGCAAACGGATTGGACTGGGTTAGGTACTGGGTCAAATTTGAAAACGGTGTTGAAATGGGAAGCCTGCACCGTAATAAGCTTGTAATTGAAGAAGACTGGGACCTCTACTTGGAGGAACGTGAAGCTGGAACCGTTGCTATCGAAGAAGCTGGAGATTCTGATGACGAGGAAAGCTCTGATACCGGATCGGGCGGAGGAGTTGAAGTTAATGGAGTACTGGTCCCTCAACTTTTACTTGATCGGACTAAAGCGGCATTAGAGCGCTTTGGGGTTACGAGATAAATCGCAAGACTTCGACTAGTCCAGAAATGCGTTTGCGCCAATAAGGTCTACGACAAAGACGAGAGTTTCATCGGGTGCGATAATTCCGCCGCCTGCTCCATCTTGCCCATAGGCAAGATCAGGGGGGATGACGATTTCACGGCGACCGCCTACTTTCATGCCCAAAAGCCCCTCTTCCCAGCCATCAATAACAGTTCCTTGACCGAGGGGAAATATGATGTATTGCTCTCTTCCACGATCCCATGAAGCATCAAATTGCGTATTAGTCGACTGCGAATAACCGACATAGTGAACATATACGATGTCGCCGCTTTGAACCTCTGGCCCTTCACCTTCAGCAAGATCGGTGATAAGCAATTCAGAAGCTGGTTCATCTGGCACTGAAACAGCAGGTTTTTCCAAATCCGTTGGAACCAGAGCTAACAAGTCAACAATAAATAACAAAGTTTCGTTGGGTCCGATTGAACCTGACCCTGACCCTGATGACCCATATGCTTTCTCTGGAGGAATGGTTAATAACCGTCGACCTCCTACGGCCATTCCGACGATTCCTTCGTCCCAGCCTTTGATTACTTTTCCTGCTCCAAGCTCAATGCTATATGGCTGACCTTTATCCCAGGTTGCATCAAACTGCAGGCCAGTTGAGCAGGAAATTCCGACGTACTGCACCACAATGAAACTTCCGGCACTTGCTTGCGGACCAGAACCTTGGACGATATCTTCTACCTCAAGGTCCACCGGAGGCTCAGACGGTGTTTGAATATAAGGTTTAACACTTAAGTCCGTGATCTCTATCTGACCGTCCGTTGGCGTTGGGGCTGGGCTACATGCAGTCACCTGCTCAGCTTCACTACCACACGCACTTAGAAGAGAAATGAGGCAGATTAAGGCAACAATAATTTTCGAATGTCTGTCTTGTAGCATCCTAGGTCCTCACTATTTCTCGCTTAAAGAATGCTAGTGGAGAAAAACTGCTTTCCATATTTTCTTACGAAGAAGGATTAGAATAGGGCATAAGTTCAGATAGGAGCCTTATGAAGAAAATGTCGCTGGTTGTTATGGCAGCGGGATTAGGTAGCCGCTTCGGAGGCACAAAGCAACTAGCGAAAATAGGGCCCAACGGTGAAGCCATCCTTGATTACACCATCCGTGATGCACAATCGGCTGGGGTAGAGGACATAGTACTTATCGTAAGAACTGAAATTGCCGACGATATTAAATCCCATATCGAGACCCTTCATGGGAGTAAGCACAATTGCACATTTGTATGTCAGGATGACTTCGGCCCGCAGAGGAAAAAACCTTGGGGAACGACCCACGCAGTCTTGTCTGCTCGGAATGTAGTTGATGAAGAAAGCTCTTTCCTTCTGGTGAACGCCGACGACTACTATGGACCAGCGTCATTCGAATTAGCTTCAAATCAACTCCCCTTACTATGTGCCGGTGAAGGAATGCTAATAACATTTCAGCTGGCAAAGACGCTTCCGCAAAGCGGAGAAGTCACGCGAGGAGTATGCGAAGTGACAAACGGACTACTTACCCAAATTGTGGAAACTACCGGCATCGGATTCAACTCAAGTGGGGAAATCATTGCGAGTTCTACCGATCAGCAGCTCGACAAAGAAGTCCCTGTCTCTTTAAACCTGTGGGGATTTCATGGCAGTATAATGAAACCCCTAGAACAACAATGGGACCAGTTTTTATCTGAAAACGTTTCAGATGAAAACTCCGAATGTCTCCTCCCAGAATCCATTCACAACCTAATGAACGCTGGAAACCTCGTCATCAAAACCTTTTCAAGCGAAGAAGAATGGACCGGTTTAACTAATCCTGAAGATCTCGAAGTAGTCCAATCAAGAATTCAAGAACTTCGATCCCTGTAACCCTAAAGTCTGAACCCAACAACTGTGCCTTCGCCATCAGGGGGGTCTTCAACAAATACTTCCCCACCATGTGCTCGAATAATTTCAGAGACAATACTTAGGCCCAATCCAGAACCAGACATCGAGCGAGCATTAGTAGCTCGAAAAAACCTATCGAAAACTCTAGACCTATCCTCTCGGGACACTCCTGGCCCATAGTCTCGAACAGCGACACAACCATCCGTAACTCGAACATCCACCTTCTCACCTTCTGGACTGAACTTGATAGCATTCTCTATTAAGTTCCCAACTGCTCGATCCATCCCAGAAATGCGCATTTCCCTTACGTTGTCACCAGCAGTTGTATATGTAATATTACGATCAGTTCTTCGTCGGAACTTTTGAACGACTTCTTCGACAATGTCCCCTAAGTCGCTTGTAACAAAGGGTTCTTCATGCCTTGATGTTTCCGTAGCGAGTTCGACTAGTTCCCCAACAAGAATTCCAAGTTCCTCAACTTCGATTTTGGCATCAGTGAGAATATCTTCCTGTTGAACTGGATCCATAGTTGGAGAACGGAGAAGAACTTCTATGTTCGTTCTCAAACTGGTTAAAGGCGTTCTTAGCTCATGGCTTGCATCCTCGACTAACCTTCGCTGCTGCTCCCTCGAACTAGCTAGAGCCTCTAGCATGATGTTAAAACTTTCGGCAAGGCGGTTAATTTCACTATCTCCTTCTCCTACATCTATAAAAGCAACAAGATCTTGAGTATTTGCTACTTTCTCGGCAGCTCTTGTAAGACGAACGACTGGACGTGTAAATCTTGATGCAAATATCCACGCAATAAATGAAGACACGAGGATCCCACTTCCACCAAAGAAGAGAATATTGTTCTTTATTCCCCCTAACGCAGCATCGACTTCAGATAGATCACGACCTATCTGTACCAGACCTTCAGGGGGGACTTCTTTCGATAGAACCCTGTAATGCGTTCCATCAATATCTATATCGTAATAGCGTTGTCTGGACTGGCCCTGCCCACCTCTAGCGGCAAGTTCCATGTCTGTTGAATTGACAGGAAGCTCAACAGGCCAACTAAAAATGATTTCCCCTGAACCATTAAGTAATTGCGTTACTGCATCAGGCCGTGAAAGAAAATCTTCGAACCCGAATGCCACTAAATTTTTTCGATCAACATTCTTTGCGATAATTGCAGAGCTAACTGTTCTAGATCGCCGTTCGAGGAATGAATCAACCTCACCCCGAAGTTCAGATTTGGCCGTTCTAAACATGAATCCACCTGTCAGAATCACAACCAGAGAGACAAGAATGGCGACTCCTACTGTCAATCGCGTCCTCAAGCTCATGTTTCCCTCAGACAATATCCAACACCTCGAACTGTGTGAATTGGGTCAGACTTATCATCGACAGTAATTTTCCTTCTCAAATACCCAATATAAACATCGAGTGATTTCGAATTTGTCTCAAACCGGTAATCCCATATGAGATCGTAGATAGTCTCCCTTGTTAAAACAATCCCAACATTGTGCATCAATAATTCAAGGAGATCGAATTCGGTCTTTGTCAGCTCAATCGCATTGCCGTTACGGCTCACTTTTCTAGCCCCTTGATCCAGTCGGATCCCAGCCGCTTCAAGAAGCCCATCTGACTCCCCAATCGTTCCTCTCCGCAGAAGAGCC
This sequence comes from Actinomycetota bacterium, assembly GCA_902565595.1. Lineage (GTDB taxonomy): Bacteria > Actinomycetota > Acidimicrobiia > Acidimicrobiales > UBA8592 > UBA8592. The sequence continues at coordinate 3,195 of CACFFD010000047.1, read as the reverse complement.
CTCACTCGAGCCAAAAGCTCTTCGAGGGCGAATGGTTTAACGAGATAGTCATCAGCACCAGCATCTAACCCAGCTACACGATCCGATACAAGATGGCGGGCTGTCACAACAAGGATTGGTGTCGTATCCCCTCTCTGCCTTAGCGTTTTGCAGACAGAGAGACCATCAATATTTGGCATCATGACATCAAGGAGATATAGATCGGGTGCCATATTCTTGCTGATCTCCAATGCAACGGACCCGTCTTCAGCGACAGTGACGTCATAACCTTCTTGTTCAAGAGCACGTCTTATCGCGTCACGGACTCCTTTATCATCTTCAGCTATGAGAATTCGGTTCTGCGACGTCACCGCTACTACCTCTAGAATTTATGGAATCAGTTCTATTGTGACCTAAATTTTCGTTTTGACCACAATATCTCTGCTGTTCTTAACTAATTCTTACCTAGCGCTTCTTCCATAGATTTACCTTCCTCACTCGGGAAGGTTGAAGCGTGCTTGCTCTGAGTAAGGAAAAAACTCTCCGAAATCTGGTAATTGATTTCGTTCTTGTAGTCCAATCCACATTTCTGGGCTGCATAGATCTCCATGAGCGTGCTCGAATTTTGTACTGACCTCATCTGGAAATCGGAAGAATTTTTTGAATTCCTCTGGGAAAACATCATCTGCACCGACTGCAAACCATGGCTCTGACGAAATTTCATCTTCGTAGGTTCGGGCTTGAGGTATGGAGCGAAAGTTCATTTCATCTAAAAAGGTGAGTTCGTCATAGTCATAGAACACGACGCTGCCGTGACGGGTTACGCCGAAATTTTTTGTAAAAAGGTCTCCTGGGAAGATATTTGCTACGGCTAAATCCTTTATTGCATTTCCATAATCCAAAACCGCTTCGGTGACAAGATCTTTCGGCATTTCCTCGATATAGAGATCCAACGGGTAAACCTTCCGTTCGGTATAGATGTGATGAAAGATTACGTCGGTCTCGGTGATAGATACAGAGAGTGAAGCGTTATTTGCGAGTTCTTCGAGCAGCTCATCTCCGAACCGGTTTCTGGGGAAAGCAAGGTCTTCAAACAGTTGAGCATCCACCATCCGCCCGACACGATCATGAGTAAACACCATCTGGTATTTCTCCAATACCTGTGTTCTTGTGATTTTCTTTGAAGGCGGAAAAGTATCCTTGATAACCTTGAATACCACACCAAAGGAAGGAAGTGTAAAAACAATCATAACCATACCCCTTACTCCCCTAGCTGGCTGAAACCGGTCAGCAGAGTTTGAGAGGTGCCGATATATAGCACGAAATAGACTGGTCTTTCCATGGGCACTGTGACCAATGGCTGTATAGAGCTCAGCAACAGGCTTCAACGGAATAAGCGACTTTACGAAAGCCACGATCGCCCCTGGCTCTTCAGCATCTACATGAAAGTAAGAGCGCGTAAACCCAAATATTCGGCTTGTAGCATTCTCTGTGAGGAGGGCTGCGTCTGCTGCGATCCCCGATTCCAGAGAACGAAGCGGGATAATAAAAGGAGAGACTCTGGTCAGATGGCGTATCCTCCCGACTAGATAGGCTCCTCGGTTCCTGTAAAAAACTGGTTCGAGCATGTCAACTTCAACCGGCATAGTCGATTCCCAAGTCTCCGAGAGATGCTGATCTATCGCCGAAGCGATCTTTTCGGCATCCTGATCTAGATCTACCCACCTAGCATCCAAATTGTAAGATCCTAAAATCTTTCGAACAAGTTCAGTAGTCGTCGTACGGAGACGAAAAGTCAAGACTTCCCCTTGTCCAGGGTCAACGATTGGAAGAGCTATTCCCCCAAACCAACGAAATTCGAGATCGTCATCGAACCCAACCATGGGAAACACCCTCCTAGAAACTGAGTTGAAGTGTGTTTCCGCTAATTCGGAATCTGACCGCCAAGCGATTGATTGAGCGAAGAGGTGTCGTGCGGCTATCCAAACCTCTCTTTGCGTGACATTATCAAGGCCGTTTAGAAGACCCTTGATTGTTTCTACACATACGTTGACGCTTTGCCGGTGTAATAACAAACGGATTTGCGCATCAATCTGTTGTGACGAGAATCTCCTTTTCACAAAATTTTCTGCAGCTCTTCGAGTTACGTTTTTAAATTCGCTGCGGTACGTTTCAAATGCCTGTTCTACTCGCCTCGCACATTCAACAGCTACCTCCTCATGGGAAATAGATCCGACCGAATCCCATTTTTGTGACAACTCACTAATCGGCCCTAAAGATCGCTCTATTTGGGGATTCCTAGCTCGTCGTCGAAGCCAACTTGGCGAAAGTGCTGACGGGATTTCCACCGCATGCTGTTTCAGTAGCTCACTATCTGTCAAAAGATCTATCGTGTCACCAGCCGCTACAATCTTACCTTGGTCTAGGATGACCACTCTTTGGCACGTTTCGATGGCGACAGTAATGTCAGCCGAGAACACGACCAAGGCCTCATGGCGATTATTTAATGCGGTTACAAGCGTTTCAGCCGACCTGACATCCAATAGCGCCGATGGAGCATCTAAAACAAGCAATGGGGGTTGATTCGCTATTTGTGCGGCTAAAGCGACGCGGAATCGTTCCCCAGCACTAAGTTTCCCAATACGACGTTGAAGGACTTCTGGTTCTAAAGCAACCGCTTCAAGAGTTCGCTCTGGGCTCTCTCCCCCACCAAGTGCAAGTAGAACAGAAGAAACCGTAGCATCCTTGTCAAATAGTCGAAGATCTGCGGCAGTTCCAACATCTTCAGGAATCCGACACATACCGTCAATCGTCCCACCAGTAGGTTCCAGCTGGCCAGTGATAATTCGAGAGAGTGTACTTTTCCCACTTCCGTTGCCACCTACGACAGCAAGGCGATCTCCTTCAATTATTTCAAGATCAATACTGCTCAAGCCATGCCCGTCTGAATAGGTATAAGAAACGTTCTTCAGGGAAAGCAAGGGATCACTCATAATTAGATATTGCCTCAAATTTCATGACTATCTTGTTTAGCGGCAAAAAAAGTCGAAAAAGCCCGAAAAGCCCTGATGTTTAGTTATCACAACTTGCAACGTCCTATTCCTCAGGTAAGACTAGTGAAACGCACCCAGGAGGTCTGGGTTCATGAAGGGGATATTTGCATATGTCTAAAAGTAAATTCACGAGAATACTCGCATTAATGCTCGCATTCTCTCT
>CACFFD010000046.1 GCA_902565595.1 Actinomycetota bacterium | reverse complement strand
GAAGGGTCCCAGTTATTAGAACACCTACCCGATCTGAACGACGTAAGTAACCTGAATCTAGTGCAGATATTACTCCTGCTAGTCCAGCAGATCCGGTAGGCTCAGCATTTATCCCAATTGAACCAACTAGATCATAGGCTGTAGCTATTTCATCTTCAGAAGCTACGATGCTTTCACCCCCAGTGAGGGCTAATGCTGTCACAACACCAATCCAATCGTAAGTCATATCGTCAAGAATTCCAGTAGCCAGACTTTCTGGCTGCTCCCAAGGAGTCATCAATTTTTTAGCGTTAGAAATTGCAAAGTCGATCTTATCTTCGACTGCTACATCTAAGGGAAGTCCTTTCCATGCCCTATCGAAAGGCGCGCACCCTTCAGTTTGAACAGCACATATTTTGGGGACCTTCTCTAGAGCTCCAAATTTCTCTGCCTCTAACAAACCTATTGCACAGCTTGTAAGCAGGGCACCTCCGCCAACTTGAATGAAAAGGTGATCTATCGCCGTAGATGAGATTACCTCTGCTAGTTCCCACCCCAAAGTTCTACCTCCATCCAATGTCAAGACGTTTTCAGAAGCTTGGACACTAAACGGTAGCGAACCTTTATTAACTGCTTCTTGGAAGCGATTCATACATGGATCACCAGCTTCATCTGATTTTCGATCACAGACGTGTATGGTCGCATCGAGCTCCTCAAGTTGATTCACTATATTTGGACTTGCCCAAGTAGGTATGAAGACGTCAATAGGCCTGTCGACAGCTCGAGCAACTGTTGCTGCTCCTATTGCTGCGTTTCCACATGAAGATATCGCCAATCTTTGACCTGCATCGACAGCATTAACAGCTAGATGTATTAGCACTCCCATTAAATGCCTTGCTTTATGGGAGCCGGCAACATTGTTGGTTTCGTCCTTCCAGAGACAAAAGTCTGGAAGGACATCTGATAGCTTCTCCCATGATCCTGTGGGAGTTATACGAAACCCGGAACCATCTACAGCTGAAATCGCTTTATCGATCTCGGCAACTACCTCTACATAATCCTCATCGGTCCAGCCTTTTTCGATGGCATCGTGCCAAGACCATAAGAGTTTCCTCCATTTTATATATGGGTTCGATGTATCTTCTTCCGACCTGGGCCATATCGCCCCAGGGGGTGTCGGAAGCCAAGAGTGGTTTGAGGCATTTATTGGCTCAAACACCTAAACCGTTACACCTGTCTGATCGTTAAAATCCTCTACCATCGTGTCCCATGCAGGCGACATAGTGTGTAGGTAGTCCCAGAATTTTTGATCCCGTCGTGCATCGAAGTCCTCCACACTGACTCCTTGTTGCTCTACCCAAGTGTAATAACCTAAGTTGAATATTCTTTCCCGGCCTATTTCGTCCAATTGCAATAGATGTTCGGTGTCAATTTCTCTGAGAAAAGTAGACGCTATTTCGTCAGCATCGCCGATGTTGAAATCACTATCGAATTCGCTTTGTAGCAATTGTTGTTTTTCGCTTTCGTAGAGCTCTGAACCATCTGTTGCAACAGTTATTACAACGTCGTTTTCGCTTAGGTTGAGGGCTTTCGCGGTCTTTATTGCAGCTGTCATGTTGCAAATCGAAGAGAAACCAAAATGGCGGAGATTCATAACGATTTCTTCATCTATCCCCATTTCTTCTATAAGGAATTCTTTTCCTTCCTTAGTCGTAAAAACTAGGTTTAATCTATCAGTTGCTTGGTCACTAACTCCTACGACAATGTCCGTGTTCATAACGTTATGGATTAGAGGTATGTGTTTGTCTCCGATTCCTTGAATATTGTGCTCCCCATATCCGTTATAAAGCATGGTAGGACATTCCAATGCTTCTACGGCAACAATCTTTGCACCAAAGTCATCCTTTAACCTATCTCCTGCTCCGAGGGTCCCAGCTGAACCAGAAGCAGAGACAAATGCTTTTAATTCAAGTGAAGGATTATCAGTTTGCATTTTCTTAAAGACATGACCTAAGGCTTGTCCAGTAACCTTGTAATGACCTATGTGATTTGCATACTCTGAGAACTGGTTAAAAATAAAATTTGTCTCATCTTTCTGGAGTTCATTACAAGCATCATAAATCTCTTTCACATTACTTTCTGAGCCTGGGGTCCGTATTACATCCGACGGATCTAGGACCCATTTATCTAACCAATCGAATCTCTCTTTGCTCATATTCTCTGGCAGTACTGCGACACCTCGACTTTGTAACAAAGTCGAAATTGCTATCCCCCCTCGAGCGTAATTACCAGTCGAAGGCCAGACCGCCCGATGTGTGTCAGGGTTAAATTGCCCACTAACAACGCGTGGCAGAAAACATGAATAGGCTGCTAGAACTTTATGTGCACTGATCATTGGAAACCGATTCCCAAACAAAAGAACGATTTGAGCATCTACACCAGTTAGTTCCTTGGGAAGCACTATATGATCTGGCAAAGTTGTCTGGCGAGCGCTCTTGAACGTATTGTACCAATGCACTCTGAAGAGATTCAGAGGGTGGGCTTCGTTTGGGTCTATCTCTTCCAACTTATTGAGAATTTTTTCGGGAATTGAGGAAGGGTCAGAAAGTTGCTCAAATGTAGGTAGCAGGATTTCTGCTTCTCGAAATCGGCTGATAGATCTTTCATAGTTTGTATGGTCAACAACCGACTGCAAGAGGCCATATTTCGCTATATCAATATTCAAAGTCATATATTCACGGTATCGCGTTCTACTACTTCGGAGGCCTCACTGACGGTGTTTATTAAACTATCTGTTCATACTTGATGATTATCACTAGTCGACAGGCGTAGTATCGGCACAGCAGCTACTGTTCAGAGATGGCCAATATGACGATAGACCTATTAGACGGAGAATTCTATGTGAATGATCCATATACGACCTATCAGTGGATGAGGTCTCAAAGCCCTGCATATTGGGATGAAGCAAATGAGCTCTGGGGAATTTCTAGGTATGACGACATAGTCGAGATCGAAAAGAATAAGGCAGTGTTTATTAACTCGGATAGAGATAAAGGTGGGTACCGTCCAAACATGCCTGCTGATCGTTCGATTATTGGCCTTGACGACCCAGAGCATAGTATCCGCAGATTACTTGTTTCTCGGCGGTTCACTCCTAGATCAGTTGGTTCTTGGACTCCACATATTGAAGGTGCAGTTCACCGGTTACTAGATGAGGCTACATTCGAAAATCGGCCTGTAGATATTGTCGGTGAGTTGGCTGCCCCACTTCCGGCAATGATGATCGGCCACTTACTTGGATTTCCGGATGACCTTTGGCCGGCTCTGCAACGCTGGTCAGAAGAGACGATCGCGCTTGGTGGTGGCCCAAGATATGCGAATGAAGCTGGAGCAAACGCTGTATTTGAATTTGTTCAGGCGTGTTCGGATTTATATGAAGAAAAACGCAGAAATCCCGTCGATGATATTATGAGCACTTGGATCGAAGCTGAAAAACATGGCCTAAAAGACCAAGCAGACTTTGGTTTGGACCAGATTATAAGCGACTGTCTTCTACTGCTTGATGGTGGCGCAGAGACGACGAGGACAGTTATAGCTAGAAGCTTGGTTGAATTAACAAAATACCCTGATCAGTGGGATCTTCTGAAAAATGGGTGTGATTTAGATACAGCGGTCGAAGAATTTATTCGATTTGTGACCCCTATTCATAATATGTGTCGTGTTGCTACAGAAGACTATGAAATTGGTGGTCGGATTATTCAAAAGGGGCAGCAAGTAGTCCTTATGTATTCCTCAGCAAATCGCGATCCCCTCCATTTTGCTGACCCTGAGCAGTTAAACGTCACTAGAAATCCTAATCACCATATTGCTTTCGGATTTGGGACACATTTTTGTTTAGGGGCATCGTTGGCCCGTTTGGAAATAAAGCTCTTTTTCGAAATTTTCTTAGAAAGAATAGCTAATATCAAATTGGTCTCTGACCCTGTCGAAATGCCGAACTCTTTTGTTTATGGGCTGAGTTCATGCCTTATGCAGCTCGAAAAAGAGAATTGAAAGCGCTGGGTACCGTAACTTATCAAATAAGTAACTGAATGTTTTTAACGTTAAAGAAACATTAGAAGCCATTTAGCTTTTCTAACCCTGAAGACCTCCTAGGATCTCTTCATTGGTGAGACCCATTAAGAATTCAGTGAACTCAGGTCCTCTTCGAAGCGAATGCCCACCATCGATATTGATGCATTGGCCTGTAATCCATCGTGAATCATTACTTATAAGGAATTTCACTAGAGATGCAACATCTTCAGGAACCCCTACATCTCCTAAAGGCGTATTGTCTATATAGGATTTGTAAGTTGCGCTTTCTCTAGGTATTCCTTCCATTATCTCCGTTGCGATAAATCCTGGCCTTACAGCGTTAAAGCGGATGTTGGATGGTCCGAATTCATCAGCAGCATTCATAATCATCGCTTCTATCCCAGCTTTCGCTACAGGATATGCCCCGAACCAAAGATGTGTTAAATGTCCAGCTATCGATGACATCCCTACAAATGATCCACCACCAGATTTTTTCATGTGCGGGACTGAGTGTTTGATACATAACATTGTCCCTAGAACATTCAAGTGAAGAACCCTTGTGAACTCATCAAGATTCTGAAGATGGTAAGGGGCTAAAGCCCCTCCTCCGCCAGCATTGGCAACAACCCCTCTAAGCCCTTTCCCAAAGCGTGAAGCAGCGTCTAGTACCTGTTCAACCTGTTCTTCTTGGGTTACATCACACACCATATATTGAATTTTCTCTTCTTTGCCGGTGACTAGCTCTATTTGTTCTTGTGTGTCTTGAAGCGTATTTTTGGTCCGTCCACAGATTGTCACTGAAGCTCCACTCAGTACTAGTGAGGTGGCACAGGCTTTACCTATACCTGTCCCACCCCCAGTTACTAAAATCCCAAATCCGTCTAGATTATTCTCACCCATTCAACGTCTCCCCAAGTTTCTTCTAGAACTTATATGCTTTCAAGTCTCTTTTTTCTTTTGTTTCCGCTGCTTTTCTGACTCTTTGCTACCAAGCTTTTCTTCCATAAGATTGGCAATTCCTGGAAAGTCGTCAATTTCGCTCAAGCGGCGATTCAGGTAGAAAAAGGATACAACTATCACCATGGTTGTGAAGGGCCAGTTCACGAAAAACCGAATAAGAAGGTAACCATCGACCGAAGCATTGTTAAATAACCAAATATCAAATGCCGAACTTGCAAATTGCGCACAGGCTATAAAGACCGCTATATGATTCATTGCCTTTTTATAAGCTGATTGGGATGTGATTTCTTCGTGAAAACCTAGAAGGAGCGGCGCGTATATAGCCAGTAGATTTTTTCCAAGAAGAGCGGACACAATCAGCGCTACTCCGACTGACGCTTTGATTCCGATACCAATGCCAAAATACACGGCTTCACTATCTGTGATAATCCCAACGACCCCTCTTGCAATGATCCCTATAGTAACTACCGGTAAAAAACGGCCGATAGGGTAACCATTTCTGTATCTTTGAAAGGTGATTTTTAGTGACCAAAGTGTTGCTACCACAATCGCCCATAACAAACTAAACAAACGATTGACAACGATAAATGCAAATAGAGGAAACAGCGCTTCCCATAGGTTTCTTTCTCCTGTCGGAGAAATCAAGTTACTTGGAACTTCTGAGGAAGATCCTTGCGTGCTCTCTTCATCCACTTTCCCAGTGTGGCCTACTTCAGACAAAAATACTCTTTCTGCTCTGATTGTTTATTCAGTGCAGATGGTCTAAAACTTCTATATGCCACCTATAGAACAAAAAACTATTGCAATCACGGGAAGCGCCTCTGGTATTGGCGCATCCTTACGACGATCTATAGAGCTGAATGGCGACAAGGTTATTGGTATTGACCTTAAGAATGCGGATGTGATAGCCGACCTAAGTACCGCTTATGGAAGAGAGAGCGCCTTATCGGAAACCCTTGATCGGACAAATGGAATTCTAGATGGTCTCGTCACTTGTGCAGGCGTGGGTCCGCCATTTGACCCTAAAGAAATGCTCTGTATCAACTGGTTAGGTACAGCTCAACTAATCAATGGACTTCATGAAGCTTTAGCATCTTCAAAGTTCACTTCAAAAGTGGTAGCCGTTTCTTCGAACTCAACAACAATTACGCCTAATGTTCCTGAGGATCTTGTTACCGCATGCCTTGAATTTGATGAAGAGAAATCTCATCGAATTCTTGAAAACTACTCAGGTATGGCATCAATGGCCATTGCCTACGCTGCTTCAAAAACAGCTGTAGCTCATTTCGTCCGTCGAGCCGCCCCTTCGGATAAATGGGCCGGATCTGGGATCAGATTAAATGCCATCGCACCCGGAGCGGTTCTTACCCCGTTACTTCAGGGAGGTTTAGATGATGAAGAGTTCGGAGATGCTATCAGGACGTTACCTGTCCCTGTTGGGGAGTTTGGCTCCCCAGAAGTGGTGGCCATGTGGATCGAAATGATGTTATCTGATGCAGCAGATTTTTTATGTGGTTCAGTAATTGTTGTTGATGGGGGCTCCGATGCTTTAATCCGGCCAGATGATTGGCCAAAATCCTTTACGGTCTAAATAGTGTGATTGGGCGGGACAGAGTGTTGACGGTATGTTGGTAATTACTTTGAACAACTTAAAGAAAGTGTAGTTAAGGGAAAAATTATGTATCCAGGCATTCATGCAGAAAGTCACCCGAACAAGCTTGCCCTCGTAATGTCAGACACTGGTGAGACCATGACGTACAAGGAGCTCCACTCGTACGCTGAAAAGGTAGCAAATCTCTTGCAGAACGCCGGCTTCAAAACTGGGGACCATATTGCATTATGCCTTGAGAATCGACTTGAATTCTTACCGATTTGTTGGGGCGCCCATTATGCCGGTTTGTACTACACCGCTATCAGCTCTCGTTTAACTGCGCCAGAAATTGAGTACATCATTAAAGACTGTGGGGCAAGGGCATTCATCACTTCCCCCTACAAAGGGGTTGAAGCACAAGAGGTTGCTGTAGAAATACCTGACGTTTCACTCCGGCTAAGCGTAGGAGGAAAGATTGAGGGATTTGACTCTCTAGAGGACCTGTTAGACCAGCAACCTCTTGATCCTGTAGGCCCGAGGATCGAAGGTGCTGACATGCTCTACTCCTCTGGAACAACTGGGCGACCGAAGGGGGTAAAGGTGCCCCTCCCTGGAACATCGTTAGGAGAAACTGACGGAGTTACAACTCTAATGGGAGCGCTTTTTGGAGCGAATCAAGAAACCAACTATCTTTCTCCTGCGCCGCTTTATCATGCAGCCCCACTTAGGTTCTGCAGAGGAATCCATAAGATTGGTGGAACTGTAGTTGTGATGCCAAGATTCAGCCCTGAGGAAATGCTGGAGAGTATAGAGAAGTACAAGATTTCTTTCCTTCAGGTAGTTCCCACGATGTTTGTCCGTTTACTGAAATTAGAAAAGAGATTGCGCGATGAAGCTGACGTCACATCTCTTCAAGGAGTTGTTCATGCTGCAGCTCCATGCCCTATACCTGTAAAGAAGCAAATGATTGATTGGTGGGGGCCAATCATCCATGAATACTATGCAGGAACTGAAGGGAATGGTTTCTGTTATTGCAACAGCCAACAATGGCTTGAACACGAAGGAACCGTTGGAAGTGCTATACAGGGAATTCTTCATATCGTCGATGACGATGGAAAAGAATTACCGGTTGGGGAAACTGGAACGGTTTATTTTGAAAGCGACTCCACCTTCGAATACCACAATGACCCAGAGAAAACGAAAGGCGCGCGGCTTGCGAATGGCTGGTCGACTCTTGGTGATATTGGTCGACTTGATGAGGATGGGTATCTCTACCTCACTGACCGGAAGGCCTTCATGATTATCTCTGGAGGAGTGAATATTTATCCTCAAGAAGCTGAGAACCTTCTTACGATGCACCCTAAGGTTCTTGATGTTGCTGTATTTGGAGTTCCCAATGATGACCTAGGTGAAGAAGTAAAGGCAGTGGTTCAGCTGATTGACCCTGAGTCAGCAAGCGATAGCCTGGAACGAGAGTTATTAGCTTTTTGCCATGATCAACTTGCAAAGGTTAAATGCCCAAGAAGCATCGATTTTCGAGATGAGCTTCCAAGACACCCAACTGGGAAACTCTATAAACGCCTTCTCCGAGACGAATACTGGGGAGATCGGGATAGTCGTATTGTTTAGGAGTCAAATATGGATATTACCGAAATAAGTGACCGGCTTGAGATAGAGCAGCTAACGGCGCGTTACGTAGAAGCGATCGATTCCAAGGACTGGGATCTACTGGATAATGTTTTCACTGCAGATGCCCATTTGGACTATGAAAGTTCTGGAGGCCCAGAAGGAAAAGGAGATTATCCTACTATCAAGGTATGGTTGCAGAACAGCTTGGCTATTTTCCCAATGACCCAGCACATGGTGGGAAAATCGTTAGTAGATATCGATGGTGATACTGCTACGTGTCGGACAATATTCTATAACCCTATGGGAGTTCCTGTTAACGAGGAGGGGATCTATGACCCTGATGGTGAACAACTTCATATATTCGTAGTTGGGGGATGGTATAACGATACGTGCATTCGAACCGAGTCGGGTTGGAGAATTAAAGAGAAAGTCGAGGAGCAGGCTTATATGGAAGGAACGTTTCCTCCTTTTGAATAACTGCTTAGGCGCAAGGTCTCTAGCTATTTTGGGATAGCCATTCGTACATAGCTATCCCACTAGCTACTCCCGCATTGATTGACCTTGTAGATCCATATTGGGTTATTTCTAATATAAGTTCACATCTACTGACCATATCTTTGCTTAGACCGGGTCCTTCTTGTCCAAACACTAGAACACAATGTTCTGGAAGTTTGGTGGTTTCGATAGGAACTGCATTTTCAATATTGTCAACTCCGAGTATCACTATGTTTTTAGCCTTTGCCCATACCGAGAATTCGTCTACTGTGCTGTGATGGAGAACATGCTGATACCTGTCAGTTACCATCGCCCCTCGCCTATTCCATCGACGCTTACCGATAATGTGGACT
>CACFFD010000045.1 GCA_902565595.1 Actinomycetota bacterium | reverse complement strand
TTCTCTAAATCACTGATAACGCAACTCAATTCAGTTGTGGTACATGAGTTCCCTCCGGGGCTCGCAGTAGCAGTGTAGGAAGTTATAGGAAAATACTCAGTTATATCAAAGCCCCCTTCAGGTTCTGGGATGTCCCAAAACACAGTTATTTGGGAGTCGCCTGTCTCTACCTCAACATTTCTCGGAGAATCTGGAGGCCGTGGATACGTAGGTTCTCCATTGCATCCAATTCCATTTTCGGGTTGGTATCTTGCTGAAAACGTATCTAGTTCTTCAGATCCATCGGGGAGTACCCTACGTCTGGTTGTTTGGATAATTTCGCACTGATCCGACATCGATGAACGTTGATTCAGGACTTCAGTTTCGGCGTATCTTGTTGAATAGAGACTGACAGTTAATGAGGTCGAAGTCCATGTCGGCCAGATAAGGATAGGGAATGGGGAGATATTTTTCACTTCTAAGTTCGGACTGGGCCAAGAGATTGTGGACTCAATACCCTTTCGTCCCTCATAATCCGCGTATCTAGAGAACCATATTGTATGCGGAAAATACTGGACTATATCGAGCCCTCCATAGAATGCTGCTTGAAAGAAAGTGGTCGCAAATTGCGAAATCCCACCTCCAACATCTTCTGTTAGTTCACCGTTCACTATGACTCCTGCCTCTACAAACCCTTTGGCTTTAGTTCGTTCACCAACGGCTTCATTGAGTGAAAAGGAGTCTCCTGGGCCGATAATGATTCCTTGAACAAGTTCAGCAAATTGCTGGATATTCGTAACTCTGCTCGCGCAACACGGATGTGGTGTCGTGGCCTCAGATATTAACTCAGATACCCCATATGCGATCAATAATTCGTCCATCCCATCTGTGAGATCTATCAGTTCTAGATTCACTGAACTAGCACCACTTTGTATTGCCTGATAAATCAAGTCAACAGAATCTTCTGTGCAGCAAGCTTTTGCTGAGAGGTTAACAATATTTAGCTCTCCGTCATTCACGATGATTTCAGGTAGTTCATTTTTGTCAGCGACAACGCCTCCAAGCTGATCTCCTATGGACCCTCTTACTAGCGGTTCGTTTAGTTTCCAAGTAGGTTGGTTGTTCTCTATAGAGAAAATAAGCCAATCTCTAACTTCTTCAGGCGGGAAGGTGTGGGTTCGGTCTCCGACGATAATTGTCAGTCCTGATTTTGTCAGGTCGTTTATATTCTGAGCGAATTCTGCTGCATCTAAATTGCTAACTTGTGGATTTATTTTTGTTGTATTTGCATCAACAACTATCGGGCTATCTCCAGTTGCCGCAGCAAGAAAGATTGCATTTCTTATTTCTTCCTCATTGAAGATTTGCGCTGGAATTCCCTCGATGTATACGACTTGACCATTTTCAACCTTCCAGACAGGTTCAATAGGCTCCGAAATGTTTATAGTAAGAGCTTCAGGTAGTTTGAAATTTGAATCTTTGACTAGCTGAAGGGCTATGGGAGAAGACCGTTCAGAGAAAAAACTTTTAATCCAATGGAAAGGTTCGGAAATGAGAGAAATGTTATTCAATTCCAGTACCTTATTGAAAGTTTCATCAAGATGGACTTCGATACCTACTTCGCCAGTAGTCGTCTGGATCTCTCCTAGGTTCGTCCTAATGATTACAGGAGTTGACGCATAATTCTCTGCGATTGAATGAATCGCTAAGGAAAGTTCAGAAGAGTTTAAACCGCCAACATCTTGGCCAACAATCGTAATGCCTCGCCCAATGTTGTTCTTATTTATCGCTCGATCGATACTCCAAGCTGCAAGCCAAATAGACAAGATAGCAGCTAGGGAAATTACGGCCAGTATAATCTTGGAGCCTGAGATGCGAATAGACATTGAAGATTCTTTCGACCTTTTAGGGCGATAGCTAGACGAAGAATTAGAAGATGAATCGATCTCCTCACAATAATGGAGAACACATAGTCCGCTATGTCACCTTTCCGTCTTTTATCTTGGTTCTATTAGTTTTTAACTCTAAAACAGTCGGAGGATGTTGGATTCTATTCCCTGTAATTCCTCGTAGTCGATCTCGACAAAGCCTATTTCTCTGTCTTTCGCTAATGTTTTTGCTTGTGGTGTTATTTCTTGGGCGACAAATATGCCTCTGACCGGCCGCAGCTTTGGGTCACGGTTCAAGTAATCGAGGTAGCGTGTAAGTTGTTCAACTCCGTCAATTCCCCCTCGTCTTTTGATCTCGATGGCCACGGCGTTTCCATCACCGTCGCGACAAAGCATATCGACAGGGCCAATGTCCGTTGGGAATTCTCTTCGGGTTAAAGATAGTCCTTCTTCAATCTCTTCGGGATTGTCGGCTAGAAGGATTTGTAAGTGCGCCTCCACCCCATCTTTTTGCAAACCCGGATCTTCTCCAAGGTCGAAACTTGTATCAAATAAGATCTCAGCAATGGTTATTTGTAAATGTTCGCCTTTCGGATTTGAAATAACCCATGATTCATTTGTTTCTACGACTCTATTGGGGGCGTTCATCCACATAAGCGGCTTGTATGCGCCTCGAGTGTCGGCATGAATGGCTACACAACCGTCTGCTTTTACAATAATCAGCCTCTTTGCAGTTGGTAAAGATGCCTGAAGTCGCCCCTTGTAATCGACTGAGCATGAGGCGATGACTAAACGCATTCTCAGGACTCTACACCTGAAAATTCATCCGAGTAATGTCAGAACAGGATCTGCTAGATCTTTCCTGCAGATGAGTAGATCCGGAACGAAGAGGTCTTTCTGGTTGTATCGAAGCGGTGACCCATCAAGCCTTGAGGCGTGGATGCCGGATGCGAATGCTACAGCGACAGGTGCGCAGTTGTCCCATTCATATTGACCTCCAGAATGAACATAAATATCAGCATCTCCGTTAATAACTGCCATGGCTTTCGCTCCAGCAGATCCCATTCGGAATAGATCACCGTTTAACTCTTCTGAAAGGAACTCTGCCACAGGGACGGATCTTGTTCGACTATAGATAATTCTGATGGTGTCGGAGGCTGAAGGGGGATGGGGAGGTCTGAAGGTACTGTATATCTTTCCCAAACTTGGAAGTGCAACCGCGCCTACTTCAGGTATTCCGTTGTTTGAAAGCGCTACATGTACAGCCCAGTCAGATCTGTTCTTAATGCAGTATTCATGGGTTCCATCTAAGGGGTCGATAATCCATACTCGGTCTTTACTGAGCCTGCTGTTGTCAACGATTCCTTCTTCTGAGAGGATCACATCATCGGGAAATTGGTCAGAGATCAACTTAATTAGAAGTTCATGAGACTGAGTGTCGCCGAATGTACCTAGGTCAGGGCTTGAAGCATCTAGCCCATGATTCCCATCACGGATTTCTAGCAATAGCTTTCCTGCTTCGGTCGCAGCATAGCTTGCGAATTCATGATCCAGTTCAGAGAGTTTCGCCATTATCTGTCGCGGCGTTTCCTTAATGCTTTTGAATGCTGTTCAAGCCGCTTTCGTTGTTCTTTCGAAAGGCTTTCGACTCCTTCATCTGCGACTTGATCCAATATTTGGTCTATTTCCTTTTCTGTATGGCGGTCGCGAAAATCTGTAACTGCCCGCAAATGGTTCTTTCTCGTCCTTCTTCTCAGCGTTGATTTTTGGCGAGGTCGATTTCGAGATTTCCCTGCAAGAGGGAGAGCTGGGATCCATTGTAAATCTTGGGCATATCCTAGAGACCTCATTCCGACAACAGCGGTGAGCGTGACCGTAAGTAACGCAAGAGCATACAATCCGGACCGCATTTGGAGTGCGTCAAGGAACTGGAGGCCAACGATAACGCTGACAATTCCCCATGCAGGGATCCCAGGCCAAAAGCGTGCGAAAGGAAACTGAACAGCAAATGCGATTAGTACGCCTATTTCAATAAACCGTAACCCGTAGAGTGCATATTGTGAAGAATTAGAAATACTGACAAGAGTGAGAACAAGGGCGGGAAGGAGTGTCAGAGCTAAGAGAAGATAGAGAAAGGTTCTACGCCCCATTAGGCTTTCAAGTTGGTTGCCTAGCATATACAGAATGAAAAATAAGAAAATTGTCCAGAAACCAACCTGGTTATCAAGCGGCCAAGTAATTAATCTCCAAATTTCTCCATCTTGTATTTTCTGAGGTTCAAACCATAATCTTGAAGCTATTCCGTCGTTTCCTCCTTCGAATGCCCTCACTAAAACTGATATGATTCCCAAGCCGATTAGGCCTACTGTCGTTGTGACGTCGATTTGCCCTATTCGGAACCATGGGTCGTTTCCGCGTGACCATGGGCTGGTGTAGGAGTATCTTCCTGGCATATAAGTAACCTACTCGCTCCATTCTCGGTTTTGACTGTAGGTCTATCGTTTCATGCCAGCGCGTGATATTGCCACTTGCTGTGCGAGATTTTCTAAGGAGTCATCCAAAGAGCTGAGAGCTGGGATTTCCCCCGTGTTATGTTCAATTGCCCATGTAAGAAGTTTGTCTGCCAGCCAAGGGTTTTTCGGCAAGATGGGTCCATGCATGTATGTGCCAATTACCCTTTCTTGAACGGCTCCTTCGGTTTGATCTGCGCCATTATTTCCATGCCCCTTAAGCACGGAACCTAATGGGGTAGCGTCAGGGCCAAGAAAAGTTCTCCCTGCATGGTTTTCATAGCCGACGAGCGTAGAGGTTTCGCCGTCGAGCTCTGCATTTAGTACTAGATCTCCGATGAGTCGACTTTTTCCTGCAGAAGTATCTAAATCAAGGATCCCGACGCCTGGGATCCTCCGGCCGTCAGAGTCTGTGTACCCTGCCCCGGCAAGCTGGATTCCTCCACATACCCATAGAAAAACCATGCCGTCTTTAGCGGCAGAGTGTATTGCAGCAGATTTTTTCTGAAGGTCGTACGCGACGAGCATTTGATCTCTATCCTGGCCACCCCCTAGGTAGCAAAGATCGAAGATGGTGGGATTGAAATCATCTCCAGTGCTTATTGGAGTTATCGAGGATGAGTACCCTCGCCATTCAAGTCGCTTCTGTAAAACAGCGATATTCCCTCTGTCGCCGTAGATATTCATTTCCTTTGGGTAGAGATGGCAGATTCGTATTTCTGTCATTTTTCCTCCCAAAAAGAGTGTGTCGCTCCTATTTTGTTGAGTTCTGACCGTAAATCAAGCATCGCCGTGTATGTCGGTAAGACGACAGCCCTTCCGCCTATTTTGATAGTACTTTTTAAGTGCTCTAGAAGCTCTTGTATTGATGGGACGACATGCATGCTTGTAGCTGGGAATCCTGAATAGTAAAAGCGAAGGGCAAGGTCGTAAGCTCGGTCTCCGCTGATGGTCAGAGATGCAATGCGGTCAAGGATCATTTCATAATCAACATCCCAGATCCAACTAACGTCTTTCCCATCAGCAGTCCTGTCGTTCAGGAGAATAGCAAGATGAATAGTTCCTTCTTCAAGGAGCAGAGTTTTAAGGTTTTGGTTTGCTCCTGCGGGGTTTTTTGCAAGCATTATCATGAGTTCGACTCCATCGAAACTGATGATCTCGTTTCTCCCGAAAGCGGCTGAAATTGTCGAGAGGCCCTTTTGGATCTTTGTTGCTGAGATGTCGATCGTATAGCAGGTCGCGTATGCGGCCAGGGCATTATAGACATTATGTGTTCCAGCAAGGGGTATCTGAATTCCTAGTGAATCTGTTTTAGATGCTGCGATGAACTCAGATCCATCAAGCCCCATTAGATTAATCTTGTCGCCTGTGAACGAAGGGTTTGGTCTGCTGAATCCACAATTCTGGCATTCCCAGTGGCCAAGATGGCCTATAGTGACTTGTTGGAAATTGAGAGGGCTATTGCATTTCAGGCAATGGAGTGAATCAGCTGCATGGGAAATGGTTTCGCTTGCATGGTCGGTCAGCTCTAGACCGAAGAATTGAACGTTCTGATGGAGTGATCCGAGGTAGGCGAGGGCAGGGTCGTCAGCATTGATGATAAGTTTCGTGGTTTCTGGGAGTGATTCGACCATTTTCTTCCATTTATGGATAGTTGTTTCTAATTCCCCATATCGGTCAAGTTGGTCGCGGAAAAGATTCATTAAGACAAGGACCGTAGGTCGTAGTTGCGGAACAAGTTCAGGTAGCGCCGCCTCATCGACTTCGAAAATTCCGTACTTCTCATCAGGCTTCCTTCGGAGTAAAGCAGTAGCGATTCCGCTTGGGAGGTTAGCTCCAGAGGTATTGGCAACAAATGAAATTTCAGACTCGTGAGCTGCATGGCTTACCATTCTGGCAGTAGTTGTTTTTCCGTTCGTTGCTGAAATGACTATAATTTCTTCCAGTTCTTGTGCCATTTCACGAAGGATGTGAGGCCGCAACCTCAGGAGAATCATTCCCGGTAAGGTAGTTCCTCCTCCTCGACCGAGAGCGCGGGACATCCATCCTGCTGCTTTGGCTAGCGAAAGTGCGATGTGGCTCATGTAGCTATGTTAGATGGCAATTTGCGGCGATTGAAGACAGTAAGAGATGTGTGGCGACTTAGAGGTTGTTAGCAACCTGAGTTGTCAAGCGACCCGTCCGTCCATATAGTTCCGCATTTCTCTGTTCGCCTATCGATTAGACCCTCCACAGATGCCCCAGTGAGGTTCGCAGAGCTAAGGTTTGTTCCGATCATTACTGCAGTATTCAGGTCGGCTTGTGTTAGATCAGCGTGCGTAAGATTTGTTTCAAAGAAAACTGTTGCTGGGGCTCGGACTTGCGTCAAGGTAGCGGCTGACAAATTGGTATGAGCGAGGGAGGCGCCACTAAGGTCGGCTCCAGTCAATTTTGCGCCGACGAGAAGAGCTCCATCAAGAATTGCTCCACTAAGGTTAGCTCCCCTTAGATTTATTCCGGGGGCTACTATGGCTGACAAGTCTTGGCCAGAAAGGTCAGCCCCGCTGCAATCAGCGTTAACTTCGAGAACACAATCTTCTCCGCTCGAAGTTTCATTAGTTTGGCTTTCCTCGGTGCTAGCACTATCACCGGTAGCGTTTTCAGAAGAACTCTCAGCATTTGGGCTTTTGTCTTCCCCACCTCCACCACCACAGGCACCAACAAAAAGCATGCACGACGCAGTGGCAATAGCGAAGGTCCGCAAAGGAGAGGACTTCCTTTCATGGCTAGTCATTATGGGCCTAGTAGGAGAATTCATAGATTTCCCCATCAATTTCGACGACAACTCCGGTTGCCCCCGCAACTGCCGTTGCGTTCACCCCATCGTAATCTACGGTGAAGGTCATTCCATCTTCGGAGATCGTTGCGGATCCGGGTCCAGAAGTGTTAATGATCGTTTCACCGAGTTCGTAGGAGATGTTATTCACACCGGTTACTCCCGTTGCAGGATCGTACTCGAAGGTTTCCCCATTGACCTCCACTGTTAGAGAGCCGTCGTCATCAATATTTAGCTTCCTGAAGGTATTGTCTTCTAATGTCCATGAGCTTAGGGTGTTTGTTTCTTTGTCCCATTCGACATTCCCAACAGCATTTCCAGAAATATTGTTAGCCTCCCAGTCGATGCTAAGAGTACTGTCGGTTTCTGTTATGTCAGTATCACTGTTGAGTAGCTTTCCGGATGGATCTAGTTCAAGGACAGTACCGTCCTGAAGAGTGATGAGATATCCTCCATCTTCGGTCCGCTCACTCGTTTGTGTGTTCCCTTCAGAATCTATGAATGATGAAGTGTTTGCAAAAGGATTGAACTCTATGGTTTCTCCATTCGAGTTGGTAAGAACTTCGTTTCCATCTTGGCCAATTCGGAGAACTTCGATTGCTCCAGATGGGTCAGCGAAGGTGGTTTGTTGGGTTTCTACATCGTATCGAGTCGATGACCCGTCACTTCCCGTAGTGACGTATGATCCATCCGGAGAAATAACAGTATTTTCCACGTAACCATCAGGGTATGTAACTCTGATACTGGACCCATCTGGGGAGGTTGTTGACGTCCATCCGTCGGAAGATATTTCTGTTCGGCGACCTTCTTCGTCGTACGTGACGATGGTGGTTATTCCATATGGGTCTGTGAACGTTTCTGATCCATCCTCGCGCACTATGCTACTTGAACCGTTAGCATAAGTCATAACAAGGTCACCGTCGGGGTTGTACGCTCCTGAATCTCGGCTTCCGTCAGGGTAGATCACTGAGAATGAACCATCTGGGGCTTCTCTTATGACCGTGCCGTCGCTTGACGTTTCAGTTCTCACTCCGGTCTCTGGATCAACAATGATTTCAACGCTGAATCCTGATGGGTCTGTATAGCTTGCTCTCCCATTTTCATACTCTGTATAGGTACTTCCGTCATCGTATTGGGTGACCCACCCACGAGTGTCTCCTTCACCGATACTGATAGTTCGTGATGTTTGGCCATAGGGGTCTGTGTATTTGGATGTGCCATCGGCAAACTCAACGTACGTTGATCCATCAGAGTAACGTTGGACAAGCGAACCATCTTCCATGAACTCCTCCTCGAACCAGGTACCGTCTGGCCAAGTTAACCGGAGACTTCCATCAGGATTTATGATTTCTACAGTTCCATCGTCGTAGGTTAGGACGATAGCGCCGTCCTCACGGATCTCTTCTTGAGGGGGGGTCCATGAGTCAGTGTTCCCATCGACATCCGTAAAGGTAGTTGTTCCATCTTCACACCACGTCCAGATTTCACCGGTGTCGTATTCTTCCGTTGTGCATCCTGTCGCTTCGTCAATAGTGATTACTGGAGCGGTCCAAGTCTCGACGTTTCCATCAGGGTCAGTCCAAGTTCCTGATCCATCCTCACACCATGTTGAGATAGACCCATCATGGAATACTTCTGTGCCACAGCCCAGCTCTTCGTCGTAGGTATAGGTACTAGAATTCCCGAACTCATCGGTCCAAATAGAAGTTCCATCTTCACACCACGTTGAGGATCCGTCTGAATAGATCTGTGTGTAGCAGCCTGTTTCAGAGTCGTACTCAGTTGCGCCCCAACTATCGGTTTCACCGTCAGGGTTTGTGTAAGATCCGGACCCATCTTCGCACCAAGTATCTTGCCCCCCGTCTGGATAGAACGTCTCGCTACATCCGGTTTGAGCATTGTATGAACCTCTTGTTCCGTCTGCATCTTCCCAGCTCGAATCTCCATTTGGGCACCATGTATTTGTCCAGTCGTCATAAACCTCAATAGTGCAGCCGGTTGCAGGGTCGACATTGATTTCAGGCGCAGCCCATGTTTCTGTATTTCCATTTGCATCGGTATAAGAGCTAAATCCATCTTCGCAATAGACGCTTGTTGATCCATCTGCATAGGTGTCGGTCCAGCATCCTCTCTCTTCATCGTATGAAGAGATATTTACGCCCCCATCTTCGTCTTCCCAGTAAGAAGTGCCATCTTCACACCAGGTCTCAGTAAAGCCATTGTAAGTCTGGGAAGTGCAGCCGCTTTCGGCATCGTAGGTAGCTGGTGACCATGTTTGTGTTTCTCCAGTAAGAGGATCAAACCATGAGCCAGATCCGTCATCGCATGATTCATATACTGAACCATCTTCATAAGCCTCTACCCAGCACCCTGTAACTTCGTTGTATTCCCCAGCTGGTTCATAATTGGCTTCATCCCATTCAGACATGCACCACCCATCAGAATTTTGAGGGTC
>CACFFD010000044.1 GCA_902565595.1 Actinomycetota bacterium | reverse complement strand
TGTTCTTGCCCTTGCAGCAGGGATGACAACTGGGTTGGGGACAGGAAACAATACGATAGCTGCTGTGATAACGAGGGGTCTTGCTGAATTGACGCGACTGGGAGAAGCAATGGGGGCCAAACCAGAAACTTTTGCAGGGCTGGCTGGACTCGGAGACCTTATTGCAACATCTTTCTCAAACCAAAGCAGAAACAGATACGTTGGCGAGCAGCTCGGGAAAGGAAAGCTCCTTCATGATGTGATTTCTGATATGGACAATGTTGCTGAAGGAGTCATGACCGCACCAGTGGTATCAGAACTAGCTAAAGAACATGAAGTAGAGACCCCTATCACCGATCAGGTCTCGGCAGTGGTATCTGGAAGCATTTCCCCGCTGGATGCTTACGAACTTCTTATGCTCCGTGATCAAGGGTCAGAAACCTAATTTAATCTCATGCTTTGTCTTCGCAACTTAATTCAAAGGTTCATCCATGGCTGAAATTGGAAGTATCAGCGCTGGAGATATCCATAATGTTTCACCGAGCGGCCAGATAGGTCATTTAGGGTCCGAATATATGCTGCATTGGGGAGTTCGGGCAGATGATAGATGGCATATAGCTAGAGATGAAAAAGCAATTCGGCAGGGCATCGCTGAAGACGGAGTGTCAATTGAAACCCGCCTTCGCGTACCTGGCGGGGATATTGTTCATCGAGCAAGTTCAACCCCCTACAAAGGTAAGTCATTAGTAGTTATTGAGATAGAGAATGAAACTCCCATTCCAGTGGCGCTAGCGCTGTTTACTAGCGGTTCTGCAACTTGGAAGTGCGAAGAGAAGGCTTTAACCCGAGACCTGATACCAATTATCTCTGCATCGAAGGCTGTAGGTCACTGTTTGATCGCAACGTCCGAGGACGAATTGTTGGAGCGCCTGAGACCTGAAGAGGGACAAGAAGAAATTGAACGACTTAACTCTGGAAAGGGCAGCCAGGTCGCAGTGGTCTTTCCTCTTCCTCACTCAGCGACACTTCGTTTAGTATTTTCAGGAGATAATGACCGAGATTCTCTTCCATCCCCAGATGACCTTCCAAATCTAGAGGGAATAGCCAACGGTTGGCGAGTGCATCTCGAACAAGGGTCTACTGCCGTTTTGGAAGATGAGAGGTTGAACAGAATACTGTTTTCAGCAAGAAGGCATCTACTTGTGGGATGCGAAC
Organism: Actinomycetota bacterium; assembly: GCA_902565595.1. Taxonomy (GTDB): domain Bacteria; phylum Actinomycetota; class Acidimicrobiia; order Acidimicrobiales; family UBA8592; genus UBA8592. The sequence continues at coordinate 8,905 of CACFFD010000044.1, read as the reverse complement.
AAGACCTGAACTCTCCGTATTGGCTGCAAGGATCCCCGTCATACACTCCAGCGCTCGCAGTTGTGTCGATGAGTTCGTGGGGCCATAGTGAAGCCTCGAGTCGCTTGCTTAAACAATTAATAGACCAATACCAGGTTTCCTCATTTCAGCACCCTGAAAGGAAGTATCTCTCCTACCTATTGTGGGCTTGTAGCGAGTTCACATTACTTCATGACAACCACGAAGTGAGCGCCCCATTTCTTCAATGGGCTTCAGAACAGGTCGGAAACTTTCTTAGCTCAATTCCTCGTAGAGGTGTTCGACGGCGAAGTGGCCATTCGTTTCTTAGGCTGGGTGTTGAATCATCGATAAGCATATTGCAGCGGTCAGCCCAAGATGAAGAAGCACATCGATTGCAGGATGTTCTCCCAAAAATCTATAGGTCTAACTCCATTTCTGAGCATTCTGCATCTCTCCCAAACGCTCTTCTGAATCTAGACCAGGCAGCTGAACCTTTGTCTAAATGCCTTCTCGACTATCTAGGAGCATCGGATAATTCTGACTTACTTAACCGAATAATTGCGAAGGCTACTCCATCTGGTGCATTCTCCTCTGATGAACGCTTGCAAGACCCTTTTGCTTCGGCACTGTTTCTTATTTTTTTGCGTCGCTTTCTCCTAAATCAACCCAAAAAGAACGTTCCAACAGTTGCGTTATTTCCAAGCTACAGCCCGAGGTGGTTCAACGTCCCGGTTGAAGTGAGCAACATGCCAACTTCAAATGGGGGGATAGGGTATGCCGTCCGATGGCATGGGGATAGACCGGCGTTACTTTGGGAGGGAAATTCCAGTTCGGAAGTATCATTTATATCGCCAGGGTTAGATCCTAATTGGGAAAGTCGAGAAACACAGGGTGAAGCACTGTTCCCTCAACAAAAACCGCAAGAAACTGCGATTCCTCTCATCTCTCCTTCTTCTCAGAGACCGGCTGCTCCTCCACGCGGACATGAAGAAGGAAAGAACTTCTCCTGACTTGATCTCACATCGTCCTGATCCATGGAGTAGCTTTCGAGAGTGGGTACTCATAAGATGCGAAAATCCTTAAAGTCCACATCTCCTACTTTGAAGCATGAAAAGTATCTTTGGGGTGAAGGTATCCGGCATATCGCTGGCATTGATGAAGTCGGTAAAGGAGCTTGGGCTGGCCCATTGACAGTCGTGGCTGTAGTCATCCCACAAGAGAAAAGAATTTATAAAATTCGAGATTCCAAACTTCTTCGAGAGTCAGAACGTGAAGCTCTATTCCCAAAGGTCGCCGAGTGGTGCGTGACATGGGCGGTCGGGCATGCAACGAATCACGAATGCGACGAGTTGGGCATGTCCGAATCCCAGAAACTAGCTACGAAACGAGCAATCGAGGGACTGTCATTCAAGCCCGATCATTATTTGATTGACGGTAAATGGGATTTTATAGGACATGCTGTCGGAACAACGAACGTAACCAAGATTGTCAAAGGAGACTTGAAGAGCCTTGCGATAGCGTCTGCTTCTATTCTTGCAAAAGTTATCAGAGATCGAATAATGCGTGAATATGATTTTCAATACCCGTACTACAAATTCGCTAATAACAAGGGCTATCCGTCGCCGCAACACATCCAAGCTTTAAACGAATATGGCCCATGTGAGCTCCATCGACAATCCTGGGCGTTTATGGATCAACTGAAATCGCATGGCGTTACCAGAATGAAACGACCTAATCCACAGGGGACACTATTTCCGTAGTCCATAATTTTTTGTAGACAATTTGCGTATATCTCGCAACTTTGGTCTTCGGCGCAGTACGATCTTGTTCGTATGGGACAACCTGTAACCGTTATACAAAAATCGTCTTCAAAACCTGGTGTTCAACGATATGAAATCAACCGGAGCATCACGGGGATGGACCACGAACGATTCGAGGCTTCAGAAGAAATTCTTGGCGAGCGACCTCCAGACAAGTTGGCAAAAGCTATTTTCGAACTTGGAGGTGTTGACAAAATAACCATGAATAGCAACGTCATAACCATTGACTCAGGAAAGGGTGGTGTAGACCCTAATCAGATAATGGCCATTATCGTTGATATGTTTACCTACTACCTTCCAGGGGTAGAAGTTCCAAGTTTCGAAGATAATAGCGATCAGGAATAGCCGTTACGATTAATCTCCTTCCGATGTCGCTACACTTCAAATAAATTCAAGGGGATCAAATGTCAATCGCACGAATTACAGAAGTTATTTCATCGTCACCCATTAGTTTCGATGATGCTACAAAACGCGGCGTTGAACGTGCGGCAAGCACTCTTGACAATGTTAAGGGTGCATGGGTCCAAGACCAGAAAGTAGTTGTAGAGAACGGAACCATTACGGAATATAGGGTTACATTAAAAATAACCTTTGTGTTGAACGACTAACACCCTGTTCCGAATTTCTAGCTGTACCTTAGATTTCAAAACCGATAACTTACTTGTGTAAAATTATGTCAAACTACTTTCGGTACCTGAACGATCAGCCTCCTGAACTGTCTGGGACCCCATATCCACAAAACGGTGATTTCTATCAGCAATTGTTTCACCAGCTGCATCTACAACTAGGACGGCCCCAGTAGTAAAGCTCGCTTCATCCGAGGCAAGATATAGAACAGCATTTGCAATATCTTCAGGCCTTCCTGCTCGCCTCAGAGGGTTATGTGCGCCAATAATCGTTGAAGCTTTCTCAAGATTTTCATGATCTCCGGTGACAAGTCTTGCTGTTAAGCCGGAAATTGTTCCTCCAGGAGCAATTACATTCACGCGAACTCCGTGTGGCCCAAGTTCTGTCGCGACAGACTGCGAAAGACCTACAACTCCATGCTTAGCCGCAGTATATACATGTGGCCCAAGCCCAGCTCGCACTCCAGCTGTCGAAGCTGTATTAATAATCGACCCAGAACCTTGTTTGATCATTACCTTCGCTGCATGTTTAATCCCATAAAATACACTGTTTAGAAGTACATCTATTGTTCGGAGCCACCCATCACCATCTATTTCACTTATCGGTCCAACTGATCCTAGAATTCCAGCGTTATTAAACATAATGTCAAGCTGCCCAAATTCGGATACTGCGAATTCGACGGTTGCTTTCACCTGACTTTCATCTGCCACATCTACAGAGAACGCAACTGCGTTTTCACCCAGTTCCTCAGCAAGCTCTTCCGCGCGTTCGTATTGGATATCTGCAATGACACATTTAGCTCCCTCAGCGACAAAGCGTCGAACAGTGCCTTCGCCGATTCCGCTTGCGCCTCCTGTGATAACAGCTACTTTATTTTCTAACCTTCCGCTCACATCGTCTCCCTACAATTAGATACCTTATGAGAAATCTATCGGATCTCTTTTTACCTCAAGACCCGATCATAGCGCCGAGTTCTAAATCTCGGAAAGCCGCCTACCACCAGTAGCAATGAAAGTTGTCATCTACGAATGGTAATACCTGCAATAACTTATCTATTGCAGTGTGAAAGTAATGGAATTCTAGGTAGTAGTTACGCTTCATGAACGGCTATCTTGTCATTGTGTCCAAAGAACTTCGCTTGCTAACAATTCACGCCCACCCAGATGATGAATCATCAAAGGGGGCAGGCACTGTAGCTCTTTATGCTGATTCGGGAGTTGGCACCACGCTAGTGTGCTGTACCGGGGGAGAAGAAGGAGATATTCTGAATCCTGCCATGGACCGTCCTGAAGTCCGATCAAATATAGCGTCGGTTCGAAAAGACGAATTAGCGAAGGCTGCAAAGATTATTGGGTATGACACTATTCATTATCTTGGGTATCGAGATTCCGGTATGGAGGATTCTGAAGCTAATAAAAATCCTGACTGTTTCGCTATGGCGCCACTAGACGAGGCCGTAGAACGATTGGTAAAGATTATTCGGTCTGAACGCCCTCATGTCATCGTTACCTATCCTGATGATCAACAAGGGTATAGGCATCCGGACCATCTCCGAGTCTTCGATATCAGTATCCCAGCTTGGGAAGCAGCTGGTGATGCTAGCCTGTTTCCTGAAGCGGGTGACCCTTGGCAACCTCTGAAGCTTTACTATACGACATGGAGTCGTTCGAGAATTGAAGCGTTACACAAAGTTTTCCTCGATTTAGGCCTCGAATCGCCTTTCAACGAAGATTGGTTCAAGAGGCCCTCACAGGATCATAGGATTACGACAAAGATTGATGTATCGGAGTATGGGCAGAGAAGAAATGATGCTTTATTGGCCCACGCCACTCAAGTTGATCCAGAATCAACATTTTGGTTTGGTCTTCCATCTGGAGCAGCTGCTGAAGCCTACCCTTGGGATGATTACGTTCTTGCCTTTAATCGCGTGGGTGAAATCACCGAAGAGAATGACTTGTTCGCTGGCTTAAGAGAATCCATAGAAAGTTCAGATAATGGCTGATTTTCTCTCGGATGAATGGTTTGAAGCACTCAAAAACCTCGGAGGTAAGTCACCTGTGTTTGAAGGAGCGTCACTTTCTTGCCAGTATGAGATCTCCGGAACTGCTGAAGGGAAAGTACGACTTTATATGACATGGGAAGAAGGAGTGTTATTGGATGCTTCAAAAGGGAAGTTGGACAATCCGGACTGTCTTTTCAGTATGAAGTTCGAGCATGCAAAAGAGCTCTTTTTTGGGGGTGGAACAGTCGAGGAAGCATTCATGCGAGGCGATCTCAAAATAGAGGGAGACTATAAGAAATTCCTGCTTGATCTTTACGATTGGCGACAATCGATTGGGTATAGGCAATTATGGGAGGAACTAGAGTCCATCTAACGGACTTCAGTAATCACTAAGCGGCAGTATTTCTATCCCAAAGATAAGGTTGAGTTTGGTTGAGCGCTTTCCGGCAGGCCGCTATCCCTCGTCTAGCCCGTTCTTTGTCTAAGTCGGTTAACTCCCAAGTCTTTTCTTGCGTGTATATGAGATGTAATTGTTGGTTCATACCTCAATTATGTTTTTGGGGTATGACATTTATCATAAATCTGGTTCCTAATCCTAAGACCTAATCCATCCAGCACTCGTCAGGACCACCACCTTACTAGTACGATAAAGAAAAAAACTGTAGAAGGAGAAGCTATGACAATCAGCAAAGTTGGGGTCGTTGGTGGCGGAACGATGGGCTCAGGAATAGCGGAAGTTTCAGCCAAATCTGGCTGTGATACCGTAGTAGTTGAAATAGATGCTTCTTTAGCTGAATTCGCCCAAGAAAAACTTGAGAAAAGTACAGAAAAGGCTGTCTCCAGAGGAAAAATGACAGAAGAGGATAGAGAAAACCTCCTTTCTAAGCTCTCCTTTACAACCGATTTTAAAGATTTAGAAGATAGAGACCTAGTTATTGAAGCAGTAATTGAGTCTCCGGAGATAAAGGCAAAAGTATTTTCCACCCTCGATGAGATAGTCCAACCCGAAGGAATATTGGCGTCAAACACTTCGTCAATCTCCATAGGGGAGATAGCGACGGCAACATCAAGAGGAGAGAAAGTTCTTGGAATGCATTTTTTCAACCCTGCGACCGTCCAGCCACTTGTTGAGTTGATTACTTCTGAGGTCACCTCAGAAAAGACTTTGAAAACAGTTGAAGACTTCACTAGAGATACCTTAGGGAAGCATCCCATTACGACCATAGATCGTGCTGGTTTCGTCGTAAATAGGCTACTCGTGCCATATTTGCTTCAAGCTATGCACATGTATGATCGGGGTCAGGCATCCAAGGAGGATATAGATGCTGGGATGAAGTTTGGATGCGCCCACCCCCAAGGACCGCTTGAACTCTCAGACCTCATCGGGCTAGATACCCTGCTTCTAGTAGCTGATGTTCTCTATGAAGAATTCAAAGAGCCGACGTACTCTCCACCTCCCATCCTCCGGCGACTTGTCACAGCTGGGCATTTAGGAAGAAAAACCGGACAGGGTTTCTATAACTATGAGTGAAGAACGGTCTGGCCATTATGCCATGACGATCCCTCTGCCGACTCCGCTGAGTGACCAAGGTCCAGGGCTTCGTGAACTAGTTGATTTAGGGTACAAGGAAGCCTGGTCTTCAGAAGCCAATGGTGCCGATGCCTTTTTACCGTTGTCCCTCGCAGCTGTCCATGCTCCTGAACTGAGACTTGGTACTGCAATTGTCCCAGCATATACAAGAGGCCCTGCCCTTCTAGCTCAGTCGGTTGCAACTATGGCTTCGATAGCACCCGGGCGCTTTGCATTTGGCGTTGGGTCTTCGTCGAACGTAATTGTTGAGCATTGGAACGGTATCCCATTTACTGACCCGTACAAGAAGACGCGCGATGTGGTCCGTTTTCTCAAGCAGGCCCTAACAGGTGAAAAAATATCAGTGGACTATGAAACTTTAGAGGTGAAAGGATTCCGCTTAGGGATTGCGCCACCTGAAAGGAAAGTCCCAATCCTCGTAGCTGCTCTTCGAGAGGGGATGCTTCGTCTAGCTGGACGCGAAGGAGATGGGGCGATCATTAACTGGTTATCTGCTGAAGATGTAAAAACAGTTGCGAAAATTGTTCATGATCAAGGTGCCGATAAAGAAATAGTTGCACGAATATTTGTATGCCCAAACCCAGATACTGAGACAGTCCTAAGAGAAGGAAAGCGCGCTATCGCTGCCTATCTCAATGTTCCCGTTTACCGGGCGTTTCATGAATGGTTGGGAAGAACTGAGCAACTTCAAGACCATTGGGACCTATGGGATCAAGGCGACCGGTCTGGTTCTCTTGAAGCGATGCCAGACAGTGTGGTTGACGAACTCATCGTCCATGGAACCCCTGAAGAGTGTAGAGACCACATCGACCGATATCTAGAGAATGGTGTTACCACCGCTGCGCTGATGGTGATGCCATTCGGTGGGATTGACCCTTCTCAAGCGATTCGTGACCTAGCTCCTAGATAGAGTTAGAAATAATGTGCATACGAAGCCTAAAAGGTGGGATACTAAAAGAGTAGTAAAAATTCCTGGCGGAGAAACAATGACAGATACAAATCAAACCATAAACGAAGCGTTTAAAATGATCGACACTGAACTTTCTAGATTGCAAAGTCGTGAAGTCGTGTCAGCTATAGAAGCCAGCGATTTACTCCTAGATCTTCGTCTATTACTCATGCAGATTGAGCCAGCAGAAGACCCAGTCACTATTTCAGGATAGGGCTTAACTCAACCTGACAGATTAAATCTATAGAGTCTGGATAGATCTAACTAGTTTTGAGAAAAACCAGCCTACCAAAGCCCCAGCGATGACGTCTGAAGCATGATGCGCTCGTACGTGAAGACGGCTGGCGGCAACTATTGCTGCGATTGTTTTATAAATGGGTGAAGCGGAACTATTCTCCGAAAGCAACGATGCTGCAAGTACAGCTGAACTAGCATGTCCGCTGGGGAAACTAGACGTAGCAGGTTTTCGCAGTTTGTGTGGATGGCTGCTTGATCCGATTTCAGGCCGACTTCTTCGGAAGAGTCTCTTAATGCCTTGATTTACGATTAGTGACTCTATCCCAATCAGGATTGCTAGCCTAACTACAGAACGCTTCCTGCTGGGATTTATTATCTTCTGCGTAATGTTAAGAATATGCCAGATAACGCTGAAGTCACCCACAGCTGAAGCTACGTAGAAGAGCCGGTTTAGAGCTTCAGATGACCGAAGTAGTTCCCAGCCAGTATCAACAGCAGAATCAAAGTCGTCGACCTTCTCTGGAAGGTTCAATAAGATTGCTTCATCCATTAATCTCCTCCAAGTACAATCGAGGATATTGCCTTAGGCTCAGTCAGAGTGGCCGAATTCTTCTGGTAGGCCCCGTCCAAGTTGAACATATTAGAACTCCATCGGTTAGGAGTTAATACTAGGGCACGTGGATAATCTTCAAACATCCATCGGGCAAAATTTCGACGAGTCCAAGCATTAGAATCTGCCAGATGCAGAGCCATTTCAGCGGTTTTTGGCGTCTCAAGAAGTTTTTGTAGTCTTCCTGCTAATCGGTGGTCATGCCCCAATTCGGCCGATATTGCCTTCTGATATGTTTCTCCGGCTTGAAGGGGTTTGAAGGGTCCGGCCTTTATCATTGCTTGCGCAGAGGACCTTCCTGTTCTTAGAGCCTGCGCTATTCCTTCGCCAGTCATTGGGTCAGCTGCTCCCATAGCATCTCCAACGAAATGAATTCTTCCTTTGTATGGAAGTAAATCCATTAATCTAGAAGGTATAGGCCACGCTTTCCGATTTCCCTCGGCGATAGCTTTAGGTCCGATCACTTCACGTATATGTGGACGTTCTAATAGGTCATTCCAGAGTTTTCCGAGGTCACCTATTTCATAATGGGATCCCCGTAATACTCCGAATCCGATATTTGCCCGCTGTCCGGGCAAGGGGAAGAGCCACATGTATCCCGGAAGTAGATCTGGTTCAAACCAAACGCGTAGATGTTGAGCTTCTGGTCCAGTCTGAGAGAAATACTGACGGAATGCATGCCAGTCTCCTCTGTAGTTATTGATTCCAGCTCCAACGGCTTTACGAACTGGCGACCACATTCCGTCTGCCGCAATGACGTAACGTGAAATAATCTTCCGCTCATCTGATGTTGTTATTTCTACATGTTCATTTAGTTCTTTAATTTGTCCGAAGCGAACTGGAGTATATACAGAAGCTCCAGCATTCTGAGCTAGATTAAGTAGGCTTCCATCTAGTTCTATGCGTGGAACAACTGCTGCATATTGTCCACGTCCTTGTGGGAGTGGGAGTTCGATGATTTTTCCGTTTGGGGAATGAATTATGACGTTCATAATATTGTTCCAGTTTTGAACGGTCGAAGGCTCGAGTCCCATATTTTCAAGTATGCGTAGCGCATCGGCTGTGAGTC
>CACFFD010000043.1 GCA_902565595.1 Actinomycetota bacterium | reverse complement strand
CAGGAATATCGAGGGGTGATGGAAGATAATCCACCACTGCATCAAGAAGAGGTTGAACTCCTTTATTCTTAAAAGCAGTTCCATTAAGTACAGGGACAAGACCGTGGTGCAGTGTGCCTTCGCGAATAGCATTCTTCAGGTCTTCTTCGGTTATTTCTTGCTCTTCTAGATACTTCTCCATAATCGTTTCATCAAACTCTGAAAGTTTATCGAGCATCATTTCACGGTATTCTTCAGCTTGGTCTACAAGATCGTCTGGTATATCGACTTCATCCCATGATGCTCCAAGATCTTCTCCGTGCCAGATAAGTGCCTTCATAGTAATAAGATCGACAACACCTTGATAGTCTGCTTCCGCACCTATCGGAAGCTGAAGAACGACGTAATTTTCTGTTAAGCGCTCCCTGATAGTATCAACAACAAAATAAAAGTCTGCTCCTGTCCTGTCCATCTTGTTAACAAAGCACATACGAGGAACGCTGTATTTTTCAGCTTGTCTCCAAACAGTTTCAGATTGGGGCTCTACACCGGCTACACCATCAAAGACGGCGACTGTTCCGTCTAGAACGCGTAAGGACCTTTCAACTTCGACCGTAAAGTCAACGTGCCCAGGAGTATCAATAATATTTATGCGGTGATCATTCCAGTAACAAGTAGTGGCAGCAGAGGTAATTGTTATACCGCGTTCCTGCTCCTGTTCCATCCAGTCCATAGTCGCAGCACCATCGTGAACTTCGCCGATCTTGTAAGAGCGTCCTGTGTAATAAAGAATCCGCTCGGTGGTTGTAGTTTTGCCAGCATCAATGTGAGCCATAATGCCGATATTTCGAGTTTTTTCTAGAGGGTGACGTGCCATATCGTTATTTCACTTTTCCTTGTTCGTCAGTGGATCAATTCGTCCAAAATCTATTTTAGTGAACTGTTTCCACCTTGTGAGAGACCATTTACCAGCGATAGTGAGCAAACGCCTTGTTTGCTTCAGCCATTTTATGTGTATCTTCCCTCCGCTTCACTGTCGCACCAAGTCCATTTGAAGCATCCAGTAATTCATTTGCGAGACGATCAGCCATCGTCCCCTCACGCCGGTCACGAGCAAAGCCCACTAGCCAGCGAATAGCAAGAGTAGTAGCTCTTCTGGGTCGGACTTCCACGGGAACTTGATATGTCGCCCCACCCACTCTCCGGCTACGGACCTCAAGCTGAGGCCGGACATTTTCGACAGCCCTTTTGAGGGTATCAATAGGGTCTGACCCCGTTTTCTCCTCAATTATTTTTAGCGCATCGTAAACGATGCGTTCAGCTACAGACCGTTTTCCTCGCTGGAGTATTTTGTTAACTAATTGAGTTACAAGGGTAGATCTATAAATGGGGTCCGGTTGGAGGCTCCTTCTCGTGGCTGGTCCTTTACGCGGCATTTCGTTCTACTCCCTAGTCTTTCTTTGCGCCATAGCGACTACGAGATTGCTTCCGGTCTCGCACTGACGCCGTATCTAGTGTCCCGCGGATGACTTTATAGCGGACGCCAGGAAGATCTTTTACACGGCCCCCGCGAACAAGCACGATTGAATGCTCTTGTAAATTATGGCCTTCACCGGGAATATACGCAGTCACTTCTGCACCACTTGTCAACCGAACACGTGCAACTTTCCGAAGGGCTGAGTTAGGCTTCTTAGGTGTCGCTGTGTACACCCTTGTGCAAACACCACGTCTTTGTGGAGCGCCTTTAAGGGCAGGCGTTTTTTCCTTTCGGAACTTAGACTCTCTCCCTTTACGGACAAGCTGTTGGATTGTAGGCAATTTTTTCTCCAAGGCATTTTAAAGCCTTTTATTTTCAAAACTAACTGTAAAGATATTTTACAGCCAGCAAACCAGCCTACGAGTGTTTAGGCCAGTCCACACCCCTGAAAGTAGTTCTTAGGAAGATTTTTCTAAACTTTCTTCTTAGCCAATGAATTCTTCTGGAGATGGAGGCGTTTCGTCATCTTGAACATCTCCAATTTCCTCAGGTTCTTGGAACTCAGGCTGAGATGCCAACCACTCTGAAAGATCTTCGTCTCCCTCGTCGTCAGATGAGTAAAACTCCATCGGAGCATAATCAGGAGCATCCGCCTCAAAGTCTCTATACGACCCAAGCCCTGTTCCAGCTGGAATAAGTTTTCCAATAATGATGTTCTCTTTAAGACCAACGAGATTATCAGAACGAGACTCAATAGCTGCCTCAGTCAACACACGAGTAGTTTCTTGGAAAGATGCAGCGGACAACCAAGAGTCTGTTGCAAGAGAAGCCTTCGTTATACCCATGAGTTGCGGCCGAGCTTCCGCTGGTTTCTTACCAGCCTGAACCAGTTCACGATTTGCTTCCACATAAACACGTCTATCAATGCTTTCCCCAGGTAGGAAATCTGAATCTCCTGGCTCTTGTACCAGAACCCGTCGGGTCATCTGACGAACAATAAGCTCAATATGTTTATCATGTATAGAAACACCCTGATCCCTATAGACGCTTTGAACTTGCTCTACGAGATACCGTTGAGTTTCCCTCATACCGCGAATTTCAAGAAGTTCTTTTGGATCTCTCGGCCCCTCAATAATAGGGTCACCTGCTGCAATCTCTTGCCCGTCAGTAACCTCGAGTCGGGCTTCAATGGCTATCTTGTCATAGACATCCTCTTCACCATCATCACTAACGATGGTAACTGTCCTAGTTTGGGCACCGTCATCAGCAATTCTGACAACTCCTGAAGTTCGGGCTAAGGTCGCAGCCCCCTTAGGAGTTCGGGCTTCGAATAGCTCTACTACCCTCGGAAGACCACCCGCTAAGTCCTTTCCAGCAACCCCTCCAGTATGGAAGGTTCGCATTGTCAACTGAGTACCGGGCTCGCCAATAGATTGTGCAGCTATAACACCAACCGCTTCACCAATCTCAATAAAGCTTCCCGTCGCCATAGACATTCCATAGCTAGCGATAGAAATCCCCTGCTCACTTTCATCGGTAAGAGGCGTAAGACAACGGACTCGTGAAAGATCTGGATCGTTAGCCATTCGATTCATGACATCCTCAGTTACCATCGTCGCCTTCTCATAAGTTGTTCCATCGGAAAGTGTTACATCTTCAGCAAGAATTCGGCCGTAGAGACGAGTTTTTAAGTGTGCCCTTTCTTTAATATCTGTTGGGCTAGTCGGCTCTTCGCCAACGTAATTTCCATCACTGTCCCTATAGAAGTCTTCAGGATAAACGTCTTCAATCCAAGAGGAAGGAGGAGTCTTGCCATCTTCAAATGGGTCTTCATTATTGATGATTACTTCTTGTGCGACATCAACCAGTCGTCTTGTCAAGTACCCAGAGTCCGCAGTTCGGAGAGCAGTGTCAACGAGGCCTTTGCGCGCTCCGGGAGTCGCAATGTAATATTCGAGCATTGCAAGCCCCTCACGGAAATTGCTTTTAATTGGCCGCGGGATCATATCTCCACGGGGATTAGCAACAAGGCCACGCATACCAGCTATCTGACGCACTTGCATCATATTTCCTCTGGCTCCGGAACCAACCATCATGTCGATGGGGTTAAACGTCTCCTCCTTGAGTCCTGCTTCCATGTCATTTTTAACTTCTTCTGTAGCTTGAGACCAGATTTCAACTTCCTTCTGGCGGCGCTCGCCATCTGTAATGATTCCGCGCCGGAATTGATTCTCAACTTTCTCAGCTTCTTTCTCGTGTTTTTCCAAGATACCTTTTTTGGTAGAAGGCGTCTTGACGTCATCCACGGAAACGGTCACCCCAGACTTCATAGCCCAGTGGAAACACAAGTCTTTGAGCTGATCCAGGCTTCGAGAAACTGTCGCTTTGGGATAGTTACGAGCCAAATCTTCAACGATCCCTCCCATTTCCCGCTTAGTTACGCTGTTGTTAACCCAAGGAAAATCTTCTGGGAGTGCATGGTTAAACAGCACACGACCAACTGTTGTCTCATGATATTCGGCTGCTTGTCCATTCGCCGGAGTTTTTAACGTTCGAGAAGATCGGAATATCACTTTGGAATGCAATTCAACTTCTTTCGCTTCAAGTGCCCGTTCTACTTGATCTATTCGCCTGAAGACCTTTCCTTCTCCCTTTCCTCCTTCTACCTCTTCAGTTAGGTAGTAAGCCCCAATAATCATGTCTTGAGTAGGAACGGTTAGCGGATTTCCATTCGCAGGGGAGAGAATGTTATTTATTGAAAGCATCAGAACTCTCGCTTCAGCTTGAGCCTCTGCTGATAACGGAAGGTGAACTGCCATTTGGTCACCATCAAAGTCAGCATTAAACGCGGTACAAACCAATGGATGTAACTGTATTGCCTTTCCTTCAACAAGAACTGGCTCAAAAGCCTGAATCCCCAAACGATGCAATGTAGGCGCTCTATTGAGTAGTACAGGGTGTTCCTTAATAACCTCATCAAGGACAGGCCAGACAGCTGGACGTCGTCGTTCGACCATACGTTTAGCCGATCTTATATTAGGAGCCATATTGTCGGCGACAAGCTGTTTCATGACGAATGGTTTAAACAACTCGAGTCCCATCAACTTGGGAAGGCCACACTGGTGGAGTTTTAATGTAGGCCCGACCACAATAACTGATCGTCCTGAATAATCAACACGCTTACCTAACAGATTTTGCCTAAAACGCCCCTGTTTCCCCTTAAGCATGTCTGACAAGGACTTAAGGGGTCGATTTCCAGGCCCAGTTACTGGACGCCCTCGTCGACCATTGTCAAATAAAGCATCAACTGCCTCTTGGAGCATTCGTTTTTCGTTGTTTACAATAATTGCCGGCGCTCCAAGGTCAAGCAGGCGTTTTAAACGATTGTTCCTATTTATGACCCTGCGGTAAAGGTCATTTAGGTCTGATGTAGCGAAGCGACCTCCATCTAATTGAACCATTGGACGAAGCTCTGGTGGAATTACTGGGACAACATCAAGGATCATAGCTCTCGGGTTGTTAACTCGGTTCCCTTTCTCATTACGGCGATTAAACGACGAGACTATTTTCAGTCGTTTAATCGCCTTTTGTTTCCTTTGCGCTGAAAGAGGTTTTTGCCCCGCTGGAGGATCAATTGCATCACGGAGTTTCATTTCTTCTTCATCGAAATCAAGTCGCTCTACAAGTTGAGCAATCGCATCGGCACCCATACCACCTTCGAAGTACTCCCCGTAACGATCCACTAATTCACGCCACAGCAATTCATCTTCAACAATCTGTCGTGGGAATAGACCTCTAAATTCTTCAAATGCGCGCTCGCATAAATCGACTTCAAGCTCATATTCTTCTGTAATAGCCTCAAGATCCTTGGTCAGCTGCTTTGAAACTGCTTTAATCTCAGCTTCATTTGCCTCATCTTCCTCTAGCTCAGCTATCTCAGCTTCGTGATCCTGTTTTGTCTCTTCAAGTCGTTCGTCTCGCTCTTTGTAGATTGCTTCTTTCTCTTCTAGCATCTCTGTTTCAAGATCTGCTAGAGCCTCGTCTCGCTTATCCTCATCTACCCATGTGACTAGACTGGCCGCGAAATAGATTACTTTCTCAAGTTGTTTCGCTTTGAGTTCTTCTCGAGGCTCCAACCCCATCAGGAGATATGCAAGCCAAGATCTGGTACCACGCAGGTACCAGATATGTACTGCGGGGGCGGCCAATTCAATATGGCCCATACGTTCACGACGAACTTTTGAGCGAGTAACTTCCACTCCGCACCGCTCACAAATAATCCCTTTAAATCGGATGCGCTTGTATTTACCACATGTACATTCCCAGTCCTTTTGAGGTCCAAAAATCTTTTCGCAGAACAGACCATCCTTTTCAGGCTTCAACGTTCGGTAATTGATTGTCTCAGGTTTCTTAACTTCTCCATTGGACCAAGTTCGAATTGAATCAGCAGTAGCAAGTCCAATTCGAAGTTGATCAAAATCGTTTACATCGAGCATTATTTCGACCTCCGTACCTATCGAATTGCGCCGCTTCGGGCTGCTTCTCGTGCTGCGTCTTCTTCATCAGATCCTCGTTCTGGTCGTGAGATATCAATTCCGAGCTCTTCACTCGTTCTGAAGACATCTTCATCAATTTCCCGCATTTCAATTTGCATTCCTTCAAGGTCGAGAACTTCGACATTGAGACATAGAGACTGCATTTCCTTGATTAGGACTTTAAAGCTTTCCGGTATACCTGGTTCAGGTATGTTCTGCCCCATCACAATTGCTTCATAAACCTTGATGCGTCCTAGAACATCATCAGACTTAGTAGTCAATAATTCTTGAAGGCAGTATGCGGCCCCATATGCTTCTAATGCCCAAACTTCCATTTCTCCGAAACGTTGACCACCAAACTGAGCTTTACCACCTAAAGGTTGCTGGGTAATCATACTGTATGGCCCAGTGGACCTAGCATGGATTTTATCATCGACTAAGTGATGCAGTTTGAGGACGTACATAAAGCCGACCATCACTGGGTTATCAAATGGCTCTCCTGAACGGCCATCGAAGAGCTGGGTTTTCCCATCAGCTCTTATCATTCGATCTCCGCTTTCAGCTTCTGGGTTTAAGTTCTCGAAAATCTGCTGAATTGTAGGATGTTTTCCTGCTAAGTCAGTCTCATCCCATTTGGCGCCATCGAATACCGGCGTAGAAATAAAGGTCGATGGAGTAGTTTTCGGTCGTGTCTTTCTTTCAGTATTTGATACTGGGTCAGCACCTACACGACTGCCGCTAACTTCCCATCCCCATCTGGCTGCATAACCCAAATGGGCTTCGAGAACTTGGCCGATATTCATTCTTGAAGGAACACCAAGTGGATTTAACACGATGTCTACAGGAGTACCATCTTCCATGAATGGCATATCTTCTACAGGTAGGACAGTTGAAATGACTCCCTTGTTCCCATGACGGCCAGCTAATTTATCTCCGACGCTAATTTTACGTTTCTGAGCAACATAGACTCGAACTAGTTCATTGACACCAGGTTGCAATTCTGCTTCATGCTCTCCATCGCGTTTGAAAATATCAACAGCAATAACAGTTCCTGTCTCACCGTGTGGAACTACTAAAGAAGTATTTCTAACTTCTCTAGCCTTTTCACCAAAAATAGCTCTAAGCAGCCGCTCTTCTGGAGTTAATTCTGTTTCACCCTTAGGTGTAACTTTCCCTACAAGAACATCTCCAGGTCCGACTTCCGCACCAATTCGAATGACACCATCCTCATTTAGGTCTGCGAGCATTTCCTCTGAAATATTAGGAATATCTCTTGTGATTTCTTCAGCGCCAAGTTTGGTATCCCTAGCATCAACCTCATGCTGGTGGATGTGAATGGAGGTAAGCACATCATCTTTAACAAGTCTTTCACTTATGATAATGGCATCCTCAAAGTTGTATCCTTTCCATGGCATGAAAGCCACTAGGAGATTTTTCCCTAGGGCTAGCTCACCTAAATCTGTAGAAGGCCCGTCAGCTAAGATATCGCCCTTACTAATTTTGTCTCCTTCACGAACTAGTGGCTTTTGGTTCACGCAGGTATCTTGGTTTGAACGTTGGAATTTCTTCAATGAGTATTGCTTCGTTCCAAGCCTCTTACCTTCATACTGAACAGTCATCTGAGTTCCAGAAATCTCAGAGATTACTCCGGGCCCCTCAGCGATGATCATGTCTGCAGCATCAAATGCTGCTCTCTTTTCTACTCCAGTTCCTATATAAGGTGCCTCTGGTTGAATTAATGGGACAGCTTGCCGCTGCATATTTGCTCCCATAAGAGCCCTATTTGCATCATCATGCTCTAGAAATGGGATAAGTGCGGTTGCTACAGAAACGATCTGTCGCGGCGAAACATCCATTAATTGGACTTCTTCGCCCGCCACGTAGGAAATTTCAGTCGTAGCACCGAAGAAAACTTCCTGCTCAAGGGCTGTTTTTAGACCTTGAAGTGTTGCCGCTTGCGGAGATCTTCTAACCAATACACGGTCATTAACGAACTTGCCCCTAGCATCGATTGGTGCATTGGCTTGTGCTACCACGTATTCTTCTTCTTCATCTGCAGCTAGATA
This sequence comes from Actinomycetota bacterium, assembly GCA_902565595.1. Taxonomy (GTDB): domain Bacteria; phylum Actinomycetota; class Acidimicrobiia; order Acidimicrobiales; family UBA8592; genus UBA8592. Next base: position 2,268 of record CACFFD010000043.1, on the reverse strand, counting down.
TCTAATCTCATCAGTGACGCGTCCATTTTTAACAACTCTGTATGGTGACTCTATAAAGCCAAAGTCATTAACTTTTCCGTAACTTGCCAAAGCTCCAATCAAACCAATATTTGGTCCCTCTGGCGTCTCGATCGGACACATACGGCCGTAATGGCTAAAGTGCACATCGCGGACTTCAAATCCTGCGCGTTCACGTGATAATCCTCCTGGTCCGAGCGCTGAAAGACGGCGGCGGTGGGTCAATCCTGATAGTGGATTTACCTGATCCATGAATTGGGAAAGCTGGGAAGTGCCAAAAAATTCCTTAATGGAGGCAACTACAGGGCGAATATTAATTAGCGAAGTAGGAGTAATTCCTTCAACATCTTGAGTTGTCATGCGTTCACGAACTACGCGCTCCATACGGGATAGGCCAATTCGCACCTGATTTTGGATGAGCTCACCGACACTACGGATACGGCGGTTAGCGAAGTGATCTTGATCATCGAGTCGGTAACCCGGCTCAAATTTCATTAGATGAAGTAAATAAGTGCATGCAGCTAAAACTTCCGAAGGGCTCAAAACAGTCGCGTCTACTTCCGGACGATCAAGCTTCACGCCAAACAATTTCTCTATCTTGTCAATTTCTGGGCCAAGTTTACGATTCAACTTGTATCTACCAACACGGGAAAGGTCATATCGTCGACTTTCAAAGAAGGCATTACGGAAGTAGTTACGCGCGGCTTCAACGGACTGTGGCTCTCCCGGGCGAACCCTCTTATAGATTTCTAAAAGTGCTTCCTCTTGTTTATTTTCATCAGAGACTTTTTCAAGTTCCTTCAAATACTGAGGCTCTAAAAAGTCAAAGTGCTCGACAAACCTTGGAAGAAAATTAGGTTCATTCTCTTCATCAAGGCCAAGAGCCCTTATAAGTGTAAAGATACTTAAACGTCGTTTCCGCGCGATTCGAGTTCCAGCTGTAGGGTCTTTACCCGGCTTCTGCTCGACATCAAATTCAATCCATTCTCCCCTGTAAGGGTGGATAGTCCCAGTAACTAACTGGTTTCGAGCGAGATTTCTAAGTCGATACCGTTCTCCGGGTTGGAATATAACACCAGGGGAACGAACAAGCTGAGACACAACGACGCGCTCAGTTCCATTAATAACGAAGGTCCCCTTATCAGTCATCATCGGGAAATCGCCTATGAAGACTGTTTGTTCTTTAAGTTCACCTGTATCACGGTTGCCAAATCGGGCCCTTACCAGAATTGGAGCTGCGTAACTAATCTGATTTGCTTTACATTCTGCCACGGTGTGTTTCGGCCCTGGATTCAGATCTTCATCTTTTGGATCAAATTCAAGTTCCAGTTGTAATGTCTCAGAGAAGTCTGTGATAGGGCTGATATCACGGAACGTATCAGCTAGACCTTGTTCCAAGAACCATTTAAAAGATTCGCGCTGGACGGCTAGAAGGTCGGGTAGATCAAGAACTTCATTTAAATTTGCAAAGGAATAACGATTTCGCGATGGTGACAAGGATGACTCCTCAATTGTGATGCAGATGGACAGGGATTAGAAGATATTTAGATATCTAGAAAAGAGCGCTGGGCTTGGCTACTCCTTTTTCATTTTTTAGTCAGACGCGCCAAACGACAATCAATGGGGATCATGGTCAGACGCACTACGAACAGGGACTATGTAGTTTATGTCAAGATTGCTGCAAAGCCAAACTATTCTTCTTGTCTTTTTAAGAAAATTAATAAGGCTAAGGTTTGGACCTATCAAACTACTGAGCTCTATTTCGAAACACTCTTCGAAATTTGATGGAGATTCTGCTAATTGATTTCTACGGTAGCTCCAGCAGCTTCAAGAGCTTCTTTAGCTTTCTCCGCATCTTCCTTAGATGCTCCTTCTAGAACAGGTTTCGGAGCTGACTCAACAAGCTCTTTCGCTTCTTTAAGCCCAAGAGAAGTCAAGCCTCGTACCTCTTTGATGACATTGATCTTCTTCTCACCTGCTGCAGTAAGCACTACATCAAATGCGTCTTTCTCCTCAGCTGCTTCTTCACCGCCGGCAGCGGGAGCAGCTGCTGCAACGGCAGCAACAGGTGCAGCTGCGGTTACTCCAAACTTCTCTTCAAATTCCGAGAGAAGTTCACTGAGTTCAAGCACGCTCATATTCGCAATAGCTTCAAGCACTTCTTCTTTAGTGGTCATGGATTATTTCTCCTCTTCATCACTGGATTCACCAGCGTCTTTTTTATCTTCAGTTTCTATTTCTGTTTCCGAG
>CACFFD010000042.1 GCA_902565595.1 Actinomycetota bacterium | reverse complement strand
CCTCACGGACTTATTCGCTGACTCCACTGCCCCTCACCGTTCGGCAGCTTACTGCGAAGGGGGATTCAACATTTCCGATCATCAACTCTTCGAGAAAGTAGACTCGGGAATTTATAAGCACAAGTCAGAGATCCAACATGAACTACCTCACCTAGTTGGCAAGGCAGAGTGCATTAGAACACAGAAATGGTCCTACATCTACAGGCATGATGGACAAGATGAACTATATAACCGGATAGAAGACCCCACCGAGACTATAAACCTGCTGGCATCCAAACATAACGAGAATAACGAGTTAGATGAGGTAGTAAAACAGCTTCGAAATGAGATGTTCAATTGGTTAGTTGAAACAAGTGACGTTATACCATGGGTCCGAGATCCACGCTTTCCCGAAATCCCGCATGGGTGGAGAAAGGAAACCAGTTAAAAGATGACTGACGAAGTTCTTGAAGCGCTCAACCTCACCGGTGTGGGCTATGAGATCATCGAGTGCGACCCTGATCTTGCTGATACGACTGCCTTCTGCGAGCATTACGGCTACAAGCCAGAGGAATCTGCGAACGCCATCATGGTGGTAGGCAAAGGAGAACCACGAATATATGCAATGTGTGTAGTTCTTGCCACCACCCGAATTGACGTCAACAAGTCCGTTAGAAAAAAAATAGGAACTAAGAAGGCATCATTTGCTTCACCTGAAGAAGCAACTGAAATCACAGGTATGGCCTTAGGTGGCGTGACCCCATTCGGCCTTCCCCATGATCTTCCGTTGTGGATAGACAGTCGGGTTATGGGTTGTGAGAAAGTCATTGTTGGAGGCGGATCCCGAAATAGGAAAATTTATGTTCCACCACATGCCTTATCTGCACTTCCAAATGCAGAAATTGTCGAAGAACTTGCGAAGGAAGCATAATGCAGCACATGAGGTCCGGAGCTACAAAACAAAATGAGCGCATAACGAACCTAGATACGGTTCGGGGTCTTGCGACTTTGGGCATACTGGTAATGAACGCTGTCAATTTTGGGATATCAGATTCCGCGTACCAGAATCTTGACGCCGGTGGCTCAAATAACCCATTCGACTGGATTGTTGGTATCGCTGGAGAAATCTTTGTCGACCAGAAAACAATGGCGCTTTTCTCCATGCTATTTGGGGCTGGAATTGTTCTTTTCGCGGACCGGGCAGTTGAGAAAGGAAGAAAACCAGTTCTCTTAAGTCTATGGAGAAACCTCTTATTGCTAGGATTTGGGTTGTCGCACTTAATGCTTTGGGAAGGCGATATTCTCACGCTCTATGCATGCTGCGCTCCAGTTGTCCTCTTCTTTCGTAAAAGATCACCCAGAGTCCTCTTCAGTTGGGGCATAGGGTTTTTCGTTTTAACAATCTTGCATGGAGCAATCACGCAAGATCTTGTCAATAAGGGGGAAGCTGATCTCGGAAGCTTTTGGAGTGGGGATACACCCATGGGTGATGAAGTTGGCTTCTGGTTCCTAGGCGACGTAGCTTGTCGAGCGTTAGGATGCATGCTGATCGGAGTGGCTCTCTACCGGTCTGGATTCATTTCTGGGAAAAGTGATCGAGCACTTTACCTGAAAACAATTCGGTGGGGTTTAGGGACCGGACTTCCATTAGCAACTGCTGGAGTGCTATGGCAGGCATTAGCAAACTATGATACTGAAGTTGCGATTATAGGGCAGTTACCAAATACGGTCGCTACGATCCCTCTCGCGCTAGCGTTCTTGTCGATTATTTCTCTATGGGATAGTAAGCCATCAACTCCAGCACATGATCGAGTCCGTTCGGTTGGGCAAATGGCATTCACAAACTACATAACTCAGACAGTCTTCGGCGTAGTGGTCCTTTCAGCCTTCTTTGACAAAGGCGAATTGGGGCGGGGTGGTGTCGCCCTCTTTATTCTCTGTGTGTGGCTTATCCAGCTTATGTGGTCAAAGCATTGGCTGACTTATTTCCGTTTTGGTCCGGCGGAATGGGTATGGAGAATGATGACTTACCGCAAATATCAACCACTCCGACGTGAATCACTGAACTAAGCTACGTGACGAGCTCCTATCAGCCATTGAGAATGTGTGTTTAGCCCTCAATAAACTCAGTGATCGTCTTATGGAAATGGCGAAGCCGGATTTCTTGTTCTGAGAGCCAAAGGCCGGGATAGGCAGAGCTGTTCATTCCTGCTTGAACAGAGGATAGGTTGGCTGCATCTTGGTCAATGACCAAACCGAGAGACCTTGTGCTCCCTTCGGGACGGAAATCATGTTTAGGTAGCTCCGGCCATTCTTCACCTTCAGGAATTAGCTCAAACATCCAAACATCGAACAAACACTTGTTTGGGTCACTGGGATGCGGCCGATGCCGATACAGCATCAAATCATCGGAATGAGTATTGAACGTAACACCGGGGAAGACCAGATAGTTGTAGTCATCGGTCAACTGGTCATCGTGCAGCTCTGAAAAATCTTTACCTTGTTCTTTCTGTGTCGCACGTTTATGTTTCTGTACAGCTTCTCGAATCCCATTCACTGGTCCTTCATACGAGGCGGGGTCAATCCCAGCATCTGATAGTAAGAACTTTAAAGGAGGTGGAATTTCTCCAACCGAGTCGACGCGCGGGCTTAGCAACCCGAATGCAATGAGGTATCGGCTGTGCTTGTCATACAGATCAATTTGGATATCGATATCGTCCAAGTACCATTTCAGCTGCGGGTGTGTGGTGGCAGTGTGGTAGGCCTCCGCGAACGCATCTACAGCAGCTTTCCAATTGCAATTCCACTCTGCTGTAACCCACCGAGTCATTGCCATGCGCTCGAAATGATACGGTTCGAAATGCCCAGCTAAGTCGCTAACGTAGTCAGCCAACGGCTCAACTTCCGTATCAAGACTAAACCACACAAAACTCACCTAAGTATCACAAGGAAGTTCAGCAAGCCCACCACAAGGAGGCTTTCCCTGCTGGAACGTATTTAAATCAGGAATATCAACGAAAGTTCCGTCGGAATCATATTCCCAGCCGTGATAACCACACACAAAACTTTCGGCGTGCCACAGACCTTCATCGGCTAGTCGGTTACCGCGGTGCATGCAGACATTATGAAATGCCTTAATTTCATAGTTCTTTTGTCGAACAATAAGAACTGACTCTCTTCCGATATTCGTGCAGATGAAATCACCCGGTTCTGGAATTTGATCTTCACGGCAACCCAACAGCCAAGTCTTCGTCCAAATTTTTTCCCATTCGAGTTCCATGAACTCTTCAGAGGTGTACCGTTCCTTCGGAATAACCTCTGTCCCGAGATCAATGCGAGGAGATTTTGCTAAAGGCGTTCCACCGGGATGCTTCTCTGGATCGCTCCGTTTAACAGTCTGCTTTCGGATAATGTCCATACTTGTACCCGATCAGAATTGGACGCGTTTCGTAAATCCGCCATCGACCATCAGGTTAGTGCCAGACACCCAGCTCGCTGCAGGGCTAGAAATAAACACAATGCAATTAGCGACTTCCTCGGGAGTGCCAAGACGCCCTTCTGGATGATCTCGCTCTATTTTCGAAAACCATTTCCCCATAGTGTCTTTGAGCATTTCCCATGAACCGCCCTCAAAGTAGATAGGCCCAGGGGAAACACAATTTACGCGGATCCTATCTTTCCCTATGTCTTGCGACAGTTGCTTAGCATAAACAAGCAAGGAGCCTTTCATAGCGTTGTATGCTTGAGGACCTCCAAAAGTCTCCACTGCAGCAGTTGTTGTTATAAAAGTGATGGCACCGCCGCCGCCCTCCTGCATGTGTGGAATTACCACTTCACACCCGCGTACTGTTGAGAGTACGTCTACTTCAAAATTTTTCCACCAGTTCCGTTCGCTGTCAGCCCCACCGCCGGCGCTAACACCTGGGATAAAAATATCGACGCCGCCCATTTGGTCGACCATTTCCTCTATCCAAGACTCATAGTCGTCTTTGTCTAGGACATCACACGCACGACCTATTACCTCTCCGCGACCGCCAGAGAGCTCACGCAAGGCTCTTGCTACTGAGTCTTCCGACCGAGAACATATCGCGACATTGCAGCCCTCGTCGACTAATTGTTCAACGACCCGTCGCATGATGCCTTTCGTTGATGCTGGGACAATAGCTCGCAACCCACTCAGTTTCAGTTCCATAAAAATCCCCCTATGTATTCATAGAATTATGCCTTTAACGATATCGGAACTCCGGTGCAATGTTAAAGGGCGCGTCAAAACAAGATTTTGCTATTCAAGAATTTGTGCACTTTAATGGGCCGAATAGTGAAAGGGAACGAATGAGGCCTCTACCAAAATCACCGAAAGAAATCACACCGCAATGGATGACCGCTGTTTTACGTAATAGCGGCTCACTTCCAGCAACAGCCGAAGTTTCTGAAGTGACAGGAAGACAGCTTGGAGAAGGAGCCGGGATGCTAAGTGAACTCGCACTTCTTTCACTCACATACAGCGGCGATCATGAAGATGCTCCGGCAACCCTAGTGGCCAAATTTCCTACGCTGAACGAAGTGAATCGTGGTATAGCGATGGACTTTAGAGTTTATCAACGCGAAGTTCGAAGCTATCAAGAGATCGTGCCTAAAAGCCCCGCTGCGAGCCCCAAAGTGCATCTGGCAGACATTGAAGGAGATGTTGACTTCGTTATCGTTCTTGAAGACCTTTCTGATTATCGCGTAGGGGACCAAGTTGAAGGGGCAACATTCGAAGAATCCGGACTCGCTTTAGAAGAATTAGCGAAACTGCATGGAACATTCTGGGGGAAAGTTGACTCTGAAGAATTTGATTGGATGCCCCGCTTTTCCAATTCATGGAATGCCACCAACATGCTCGAAGGGTCTCAAGCGAGCTGGGAACAAGCAGCCCAGAATTTTGATGAACACATGCCCCAATGGATACGCGACATCAAAGAAGACTATTTTAAGGCCCTCCCCGAACTGCAAAAGCACTTGGACAAAGAACCAGTAACTGTGCTGCACGGTGACTTCCGCCTTGACAATTTGTTCTTTGGGAAAGAGCCTCACCACCACAAGATGACTTTTATCGATTGGCAAGGACCAGTGAGAGGGCGAGGACCCGTGGAAATAGCGTTCTTGCTCGCCCAAAGCACAAAAATGGAAGAACGTCGTGCCCATGAGAAAGAACTCATCCAGCGATATTTGGACTCCCTACAAGCACAAGGAGTCACAGGCTATTCATTTGATGAAGCGTGGGAAGATTACCGTGTAGCGGTGCTGTATCAATGGTGCTTCGTTACTCTGGTCGCGGGATCCATGGATCAAACGAATGACCGGGGTAATGCTTGGATGACTGAAATGGTCAAACGCAACGTTGCAGCGATACAAGACTTGAATTGTCTCGAATTCCTGTAGCTGTTTAGCAACGAATTTCATCTTACTTATACCCGTTGATAACATTACTCAAACTGAGAAAGAGGAGTTAAATGAGTCAGAGTCTTCCAGGGCGATTGGGTAACCCCAACATGGATATTAAAGATGACCCAAGAGCAGATCCACGTATGATCGTGGCTATGGGGAAGATAGGGCTTGATGTAGCCCCAGAGCAGGCACCAGTCAACCGAGCATCATCGTTGGAAGAGATTCTTGCTTTTTGTCTTGAATCTGAAGCCGGATTTAATGAACTTGGCGCAGCGCTTACCGGTGCAACACCGCAAGCAGAAAATGTTACGTCGTATACAGAAGTGATCAAAGGTGTCGACGGTAACGACATTAACCTGTACATTCACAAACCGACAGATGTCGATGGGCTTGTTCCTGGAATTGTCCATACCCATGGGGGAGGGATGGTGATGCTGCAAGCTTCAAACGTCGGGTATCAGAGATGGCGTAATGAACTTGCTGCAACTGGGTTGGTCGTCATCGGCGTAGAATTTCGAAATGGAGCGGGAGTCCTGGGGGCTCACCCGTTCCCCGCAGGTTTGAACGATTGTGCAGCCGCCGCACAGTGGACGATAGCTAATTCGGAGCAGCTCGGTATTTCCAAAGTCATCATATCGGGTGAGTCTGGAGGGGGGAATCTATCTATAGCGACTGCATTAAAGGCTAAAGAAGAAGGGTGGCTTGACGGGATCGCAGGCGTGTACTCGCAATGCCCGTATATATCGAATCTCTATCATGACCCGCCAGAAGAACTCTTATCGCTCGTAGAGAATGATAATTACTTGTTGAATGTCGGACATCAGATGGCCACCATCTCGGTTCCATACGACCCCGACGGCAGTAACGCTACAAACCCGTTGGCTTGGCCATACCATGCAGACATTAGCGACCTTGAAGGGCTTCCACCATTTGTGATTTCAGTCAATGAGCTCGACCCTCTTCGAGATGAAGGTCTGGTCTTTTACCGAAAGCTCGTGAGGGCGGGAGTTAGTGCGGTAAGCAGAACCGTCAATGGAACTTGCCATGCAGGAGATTGCCTATTCCTAGATGCCATGCCGGACGTGTATCGGGCAACACAACGCGATATTAAAGGGTTCGCTGAATCGCTCTAGCAAGGTGGGTGATGTAAGGAAGCCCCGTTATGCTTTGTGTCGACGAGGTTGGCTTCGGTGAGGTCGGCTCTGGTGAGGTTGGCTCTGTTGAGGTCCATAGAACTGAAAATTTCACCTTTGAGGTCTTTACCGCGGTAATCTTTCAGCGCTGTCATGTGACGATCCTACTGAGATTTACCGTGGTTTGTCATATGTTGATGTGGGCGCAGAGGGACTTGAACCCCCGACCCTCTCGGTGTAAACGAGATGCTCTAGCCAACTGAGCTATGCGCCCTAAGGGTCTCATAGTATCCACAAACCGAACAGAATTTAAACATCAACGCTATCGATTAAATTTTCGTGAAGGCTTTGGGTTCCTGATGCCAAGAGCCTAATCCTTGAGGATGGTGACTTCAGGAGATTTTCAAAGTCCAGTTTCGCTCCGTTTGTTTCACTTATAACAACCCCGGACTCAGAACAGATAAGAGCCGCGCCAGCATAATCCCAAAGCGCTAATCCAGAACTAAAGTCAGCAAAACCATCAAAGGTTCCATCAGCAACGCTACAAAGATCAAGTGCAGCTGACCCCAAAGCACGATACTGCTTCCACCCGAAATAGCTGTGCGGAAGCCCATTGAATACCAATATGGAATCTTTCATTTCACTTTTTCGCGAGGGTTGAATAGGCTCTCCATTTAATTCAGCCCCCATGCCTCTCGCTGCTACGTAAGTATTCCCGGTTGCCTGATTACAAACTAAAGATGCAAGCAGCCCATCAGAATCAACAGCGCAAAGACTAGTTGCATACCACGGAATACCTAAGGAAGCGTTGGTAGAACCATCAATTGGGTCCACGACCGCAATTACCGGACGATCCAGCCCCTGACTTTCAGATTCCTCGCTCACTACCCCTAATCCTGCGGCCAATAAGATAGGGATGGCTATTTCATCAGCGACTACATCATGAACATACTGTCCAGGATGCCCTCCTGAAAGCCCCCAATCGTCCAGTTCGTCTAAGCCGGAACGGATGTCACCTGCAATCTGGTGAAATATTTCAAGAACATTATCGGCGTCCATAACTCCAGAGTACCGCCCTTCAACTTCGGAACTGCGTACTGCTTCAAGTCAACAAAAACCTTCGCTCCTAGTCGATTTAGATAGGAAAAGATCTATGATTGGGTTATGCCCAGTAGACGTGACCAAATCCGAATGTCAGAAGATGAACAAGAGCGATTTATAGATCAACAAAAGAGCCTTCAAGTTGCGACTATTAATCGGGATGGAACTCCCCACCTATCTACCTTATGGTTTGATGTTGTTGATGGCGATCTTGTCTTCGAGACCTTTACGAAGTCACAAAAAATAAAGAACCTGGAGCGGGATCCGCGAATAAGTTGCTTACTTGAAGATGGCCTTGTGTATGAAGAGCTTCGCGGGGTCCAAATCAATGGGACTGCGGAACTATATTCTGATCCTGAGACCGTCCACTTTTATGCTCGAGGAGTGATGCAAAGAAACAATCCTGGAATCCCAGAAGAGATGCTCGATGCCGCTGCTGAATCCATGTCAACGAAGCGAACTGCCGTCGTTATAAAGGCACAGCGTGTGGCAACATGGGACCATACGAAATTAGATGTTGCGTACTGAAATTGTGATTATTTCGGCCTCTCCATACTTTGGGTCCCCTGCTGTTGCTTATTAAGTCAACTATGTGACCCCCTTCGGTACTCAAGAAGCGCTAATTTTGAATATATATGAGAAAGTTAAGCGCTCTTTTCCGTCTGGCTATCGTCTTAGTCTTATCAGGATTTGTTGTAGGGATTGTCGGTATTTTGAGCGCCCCTCATGTTGAAGATATAGCGACTTCCGGAGAGTGGTCACATAGCCCTGTAGGTTTGGCAAGCACGGGAACTCGATCTCTTGTTTACGATCGAAATGGAGAACTGATGGCAACGTTCTTTGATGAGAACCGATCCCCGATTCTCCTCGATCAAATTCCAGTGGAAGTACAGCAGGCAATTCTAGCTATTGAGGATGCAAACTTTTACGCTCATCAAGGCATAGATCTTAAGGCGACAGGTAGAGCTTTGATCGAAAATGTCGATGCCGGTGGGATAAGTCAAGGTGGTTCGACGATTACGCAACAGCTGATAAAGAATCTGGTTCTAAGTTCTGAACAAACAGTTGAGAGGAAAGTCCAAGAAGCAGCTTTAGCGATCAGACTTGAGGATCAACTCTCAAAAGATGAAATCTATGAAATTTATCTCAATACAGTATTTTTTGGTAGCACTGCATATGGCGTTAAGGCCGCTGCCGAGGTGTACTTTGGGATTGATCTTGCAAATAAATCTCCAGAAGAAATTACTCAAGCGCTTGATGATGGAATAGGGTGGCCCGAAGCAGCTTTGCTGGCGGCGCTTATCAGCAATCCGAGCGTTAATGATCCAACAGTAAACCCTGAAATAGCAAAATACCAAAGAGGTATAGTTCTTGATCGTCTGGCAGAACTTGGGTTTTTCACACAAGAAGAAGCTGAAGAGTATGCTCAAGCCCCACTTCCGACTGTAAGGAATCAGCCCTCATTACCATCTGCTGACGATTTCTTTGTTGCAGAAGTCCGGCGGATCCTTTTGGAAGACCCTACATATTTGGGAGGTGGTTTACAGTCACGGGTAGAGGATCTCCTTGGGATTAATGGGGGGATTCGTGTCTACACGACATTTGATCCGGCTGTTCAGTCCATGGCGATGGAAGCTCGAGATGAAGTCCTCAAAGTTCGATGGCAGGTAGATCCGACATTTACTATAGGGGTTGCTGCTGTAGAACCTGATACTGGGGCTGTTCGTGCAATGATCGGAGGGGAGAGTTTTGATACAGAAAGCCAATTCAATCTAGCGACACAAGGGCGTCGACAACCCGGATCGTCCTTTAAGCCGTTTGTCATTACAGCAGCGCTTCGACGAGGAATCCAAACAGATGACAAGATCAACGGTGAAGGGCCTTGTGAATTTCCGGAAGAGACAGAGCCAGATGGAATCTATGAGGCAAATAACTTTGCCTATGACGAGGGAGAAATAGCTCCAATAAAAGACCTTACCCTCAAGTCATCTAATTGCGGCTTCTTAAAACTAGGTCAAATTGTTGGGCTTTCAAATGTGATAGATACTGCAGAACTTCTAGGAGTGAAAAGTCAATTAGATCCGGTAATTTCTCTGCCATTAGGCGTTGAAGAAGTCAGCCCAATGGAAATGGCGTCGGCGTACGCAACTCTAGCAACAGGCGGTGTTCGAAGAGAACCGTATTTCATTGAAAGAATAGAGCGACTTGAAGGGGATGAATGGGTATCAATTTATGAACATGTAGACGATGATCGATTCCTTCCAGAAAGGGTGATCACTGAGAATATTGCTTGTTGGACCACTGAGGTTCTTCGTGAAAATGTTATATCTGGGACTGGGACACGCGCCGGAAATCAAATGGGGTCCCAACAGGCTGCAGGAAAAACAGGAACTACAGAGAACTTTGAGGATGCGTGGTTCGTTGGATACACCCCGTACCTATCAACAGCAGTGTGGATGGGTAATCCTGATGAAAAAATCACAATGCGAGGTATCGAACCATTTGGCAACGTTACAGGTGGATCATTCCCGGCAGTAGCTTGGGGGCTGTTTAACGCAAAATACCACGAGAATTTACCTGATAGATCATTTCCCTATTGCCCAAATTTCGCCCAGGAAGGTGAGTATCTCCGAACGGAAGGCGACCCTGAAGAAGGTACAGACCCATGTCCTGATCAATTTTCGTTAGATTACTTTGGTGATGAAGAAATTGATGCATGCGAAGATGAGTTGCCAGAAGATTTTGAAGAATGCGACTACGAATACGACTACCTTGATGATGAAGCTGTCAGAGTGATCGTCTATTGCGGGGACCCTCCTCCAGAAGAAGAAGAACCTGAAGGAGAGGATGGACTCCCAGATGGAGATGGAGATCCTGACTCCGGAGAAGAAGAAGGAGAAGATCCTGACTCCGGAG
>CACFFD010000041.1 GCA_902565595.1 Actinomycetota bacterium | reverse complement strand
CAGGTTTATGTTCAGGTCTAGTGTTTAGAAGGTGAAGTAGGCTCTATGGTTAATGTGTGACTTCAAAGAACGGGCAGACAGAAAATCCGAAGTCCATCGCAGATATCGTGGGTCCCATAAACCAGCGACTAGCTGAAGCTATTCGAAATGAACATCAACTATGGGAAAAGGTTGACGCGAATCTTGCTGACCCCTTCATTTCCTTGGAAGAACTTGTTTTTAGTGGCGGGAAAAGACTTCGTCCTGCTTTTTTCTACTGGGCTCATATAGGAGCAGGTGGTGACCCGAACTCAGTTGAAGCTACAAATATTGCCGCTGCTATTGAAATGTTGCATGCATTTGCGTTGGCACATGATGATGTTATGGATCGATCTGAAGCACGTCGAGGCGAACCTTCAATCTGGCATCGATTTGCGAACCTCCACGAGGAAAGCAATTGGCATGGTAATTCTTTGCACTTCGGCGAGGCTGTAGCCATTCTTGTTGGAGATCTTGCTCATGTTCTCGCTGATAAACTTATGAGTCATACTTCCCCTATAGTCACGCAACTGTGGGAAGAACTTCGTCTAGAAGTAAATATCGGCCAGTACCTAGATGTTCTATCTGGAGCGAAAGGAAGATTCGATCATCACTCTGCCCGAAGAATCCTAGAATATAAAACCGGCCGTTACTCTGTCCAGAGACCTCTTCAGTTAGGAGCTGCAGTAGCTGGAAAATATGGAGAATTAAGTCAATCGTTAACTGATTATGGGCAACCTGTAGGAGTTGTCTTCCAACTCCGCGATGATATTTTGGGAGTTTTCGGCAATACAGAAGAAACCGGCAAACCAACTGGTGATGACCTTCGCGAGGGGAAACCAACACCGCTTATGGCCGAAGCGTTCGATCGAGCATCTGAAAAACAGAGGCATATTTTAGGCAAAATAGGAAATGCCAATCTAACACCGGAAGATATTAGCAATATTCAGGAGGTTGTTGAAGAAACTGGAGCTAGACGGGTTATAGAAAAAGAAATTAAAGAATTAACTGATTCTGCCCTTAAAGCCCTATCGATAATGACCTTGGAAGGGAATGCCTCAGAGGCTCTCAATGAACTCGCTCACTTTGTTGCTTACAGAACACACTGAATTGGTCTGAAGATTTAACCTTCACCATGTGGATCGTGGCATGATAGACCTGTGGCTTTGCGAAAACTTTCCTCAACTGATGCATTCATAATTACTGACTTGGAAGATGTTCCATGTTTCGGGATTGTCCGTAGCGCCCCGAAGATTCTTCAAGGCGGAGCAAAAGATCTCGCAAGATCAATGACATACACTTTTGCTGCATTTGAGATGCAATATGGGGGCGCTTCAGGCGGGATAAATGCGAAGCCTGATGAAAGAAGTCAGGCAATTAGTTCTTTCGTAGATGAAATAGAAGAGTCGGTTCGCGATGGAAGTTTGGGGGTAGATCCTGGGAAAGGGATTGATACAGGGAGCTTTGATAGCTTATCCGCTATCGACCATCGAAATCAGATACGGTTTGAGACCTATCAGAAGGACCCTTTACACCTATACCTTTCAGGGTTAGGGCCTGTGGAATGCGCAGACCACCTTTTAGATCTCGATGGGAAAACTGCTGCTATAGAAGGATTTGGAGCGCACAGCGTAGTGATGGCTGAATTACTGGAAGAACGTGGTGCAAAAGTTATCGCTGTCTCTACCCTTTCGGGATCACTGGTGAACTCTGACGGAATGAGCGCTGATGATATTCGTGACCGTTGGAACAATGATGGAGCCGATTTTGTTGTAGGGGAAAGAGAAGAAGCAGAACCGGCGTGGAAAATTTTTCAATGCGGAGCAGACATCATGTTTGCAGGGTCCAAGATGGGCGCAATTAATCACACAACAGCTGAAAAACTTAAACTTGAAGCTTTAATCCCTCATCAGCCTCTTCCTTTTACTGCAAAAGCACTCGCCGTTCTTCAGAAGAACGGGTGTGTGGTAGTTCCATGTTTTATTCCGGTTGCAGGCCCACTTTTTTCATATTGGAACAATGATGGAACTGACTTAGCGGACGTTGTCTCTAAAGCAGCATCAAATATAAAAACGGTTTTAGATGAAGCGAAGGGACATGAGGACGGCCTGTTTCTGGCATCCTGCTATAGGGCGGAGACATTCTTAGCTTCTTGGCAAGAAAATCTGCCGTTTGGGCGTCCGTTGGCGAGCTAACTGTAGATTTTCTTGAATCTAAGGTACGGTTCCATTAGAAGAATCTGATTGGGGGAAAATGATTATTGTCACTGCTGTCTTATCATTCGAAACTGAAGCTGATCGTGACGCAGCTGTAGCGGCAACGGCGCAAGTCCAAAAGGCTACTCGAGATGAAGAACCAGGTTGCCTCGCATATTGCTTCGCGGCTGATCCATCAGAGCCTAACCATATTCAGGTTTATGAATTATGGACAGATCCAGAAAGTCTTGCTGCTCATTTTGATCACCCTAATTACGCAGCAATGGTGGAAATTCTCCATAGTTGCTCTGGTTATCTTGCCTCAGACAATCGCTTGTATCTAGCTGACGACCGAGGTCCTGTCTACGGAGATGGCGGTAAATTCCGATTTGATGCTGTCTCTGACCATAAATTAGGTGAATAAAGATCAGTGTCTCGGATTATTGATATCCACGCACACGTTGTTCTTCGTGAAACTTTCGGGGCTGCCGGTACTTATGGGCCGGAATTAGGAGAGGAAGACCTTCTCCAAACTTTCCGAGTTGGGGATTACTCTATTCGCGTTCCCTATGTTGGGAGTGTTTTTATGGAGGTCGATCGACGAATTCAAGAAATGGATCGACTTGGTATAGATATCCAAGTGCTTTCTCCAAATCCATTAACTTTTTTTGGAGGTATTACTGCTGATGAAGCCACCAACTTTGCGAGATTGTCAAATGACGCTATGTCTCGCTTGGTAAAGAACTATCCGGATCGTCTTCTTGGAACTATTGCCCTCCCATTGCAGGACCCTGATGCCGCTTGCGATGAGCTTCAAAGAGGAGTCAGAGAATTAGGGCTAGTTGGCGGATACATCGGGACGGACTACGGATTTACCTTAGATGATCATCGGCTCGATGACTTTTATCGAACTGTAGTGGAACTCGATGTTCCCTTGTTTATCCATCCTGCGACGAATAATGGGGTCCGGTCGGCCGCCGATTCACGTCTGGGACGCTTTGGGCTTGATCTCATAGTTGGGTATACATACGAAGAAACCTTAGCTGTTGCTGCCCTGATCTTGGGAGGCGTCATAGATAGACATCCAAATATCGACATCTGTGTTTCTCATGGAGGTGGAGCAGCAACATTTCTTGCAAAACGATTTGATTCAATGGCTTCATTCCAAGGAAACGAATCTGATTTCGTTTCAGCATTGCGCTCACTGTGGTACGACTCTCATCTAGAGCCTGGTGCAGCTCATGACTTTGTTGTATCTGTTATCGGCAAAGACAGAATGGTGTATGGAACTAATTTTGGTGGATGGGATACTCCAGATGAAATAACCGAGTTCGACCGTAGCTTAGGAGCAAACGCTGAACGTCTATTACGCTTACCTAAAGGAGAAGAAAGGTAGAGGTATGAGCTCTCTTATCATTGAAAATGCGAATCTCTTTACGGGAGTGGATGAGGAAGTCATCGCAAATGGGGCGGTTTGGGTTTCTGATGGGTTTATTAAATTCGCCGGACATCTAAAAGACCTCCCTACCAATGGAGAGAACGTTGATAGGTACGATGCTTTAGGAAAGTTCGTTATGCCAGGAATGACTGAATCTCATGTCCATCTTTCTTACAATAATGCCCACCCGCAACAACTGAATAGCCAACCACTTCCTATCGCCATGCTTGATGCGGCTGATAATGCGAGAGTTTTATTAGGCTCAGGTTTTACCTCAGCGATAAGTTTTGGATCCGCACAAGGTTTAGATATCCCTCTTCGTGATGCGATTAACGCTGGTCGGATACCCGGCCCGCGTCTTGCTGCTTCAGATCGTGATCTAGGTTCGACCGGAAGTAACGCTGATGGGACCTTTGGCGGTGACAACAGTAAAAAAATCATTGCTGACGGACCATGGGCTATACGAAAAGCCGTCCGGACGTTAGCGAAGCGCCGTTGTGACATCGTCAAGATCTTTCTGGATGGTGAAGCATTATCAGAATTCGCACCACCTGGTGTCCTAACGTACACCGACGAAGAGGTAGCGACAGCGGTTGAAGAAGCCCATATCCGCGGTATGCGGGTCGTGTGCCATTCGCGTTCTGCCGCAGCAGTTAAGCAAGCCGTTCGACATGGGGTAGATATTATCGGACATGCGAATTACCTTGATGATGAAGCTGTTCGCATGCTTGAGGCGAAGCGTGATGAGATTTTTGTGGGACCAGGCATAGCATGGGAAATTGCCTTATTAGACCGGGGAAGTGAGCTGGGTTTACCTCGGGATGCTATGGAGCAGCGGGGGTACCAGCGAGAAATTGATGAAACAATCAGTGCTGTCAAGCGCCTGCGTGAAAGTAAAGTTCGGGTTCTTATCGGAGGAGATTACGGTTTGAATATCACCCCGCATGGAACGAATAGCAAGGACCTTGAGTACTTTGTGGATCTTTTCGGGATGTCAGCTTCTGAGGCTCTTCTGTGCGCAACTCGTGATGGAGGTGCTGCAGCAGATACTTCAGGGATGGTCGGAACTCTAGAAGAGGGAAAGTATGCGGATTTGCTGATAATTGATGGAAACCCCATAGAAGATATTCGCATCCTTCAGGACCACAGTCGTATAGTTGGGGTGATGAAGGATGGCGTAATGCATTGTGCATTAATGCAGAAAAACCCATATGTCGCTCCGAATGAGCAAATGGAAGGATAAGAAAATGATTGTTATTGCGGGAACTTTAACTTTAGGAATTGCCGTCGACGATAGTGTTCTGGACGCTTGCCGGACAATGATGAAGGCAACGCATGCTGAAAAAGGATGCGTCGACTATGTGTTCAGCGCCGACCCATTGAATGACCACACACTGAGAGTATTCGAGCAATGGGAATCCCTCGAAGATCTAGAAGCCCATTTCCAAGCTCCACATATGCCACCATTCCGAGAGGCAATTGCACAGTGGAATATAACTGGGAAAAGCATTCACCGCTTCACCGTTTCAGACACAGTCGAAATGTAAAATGAGGGTTATTACTTATAAGAAAGCACAGGAGTGAATGACAGATTCCGAGAATCTTGAGGGCTGTACGCTAACAGACACCGAACTTGAGGAACTCTTCGAAAAGCAGGTTGAAGGAACTTTCATGTGGGTAAATAAATCTGGGCAGCCTTTCGGTGTAATTACCTATTATTTATGGAGTAATGGAAGTTTCTGGTTTACCTGCGCAGAAAAGAGAGCTCGGGTTTCTGCAATTCGAAGAACCGGATACGCTTCCTTCTGCATCACCTCGAAGGGCACAGATTTGGGAACCGGGAAAACAGCTTCATTTCGAGGCCCATGCAAGGTCCATCACGAACAAGAAATCTTAGATTGGGTTTTGCCTGGAATAGCGAAAGCATGCCGACCAGAAAGTGAAGAAGGCGCTCAAGAAGTTTTTGAACATATCAATACCCCAAATAGGGTGGTTCTAGAATTAATGCCCGAATATAGATTTGATTTTGACAGCGGAAAAATGTGGGAGAAAAGCGGTAAACGTGTTCCTCCGGGTCGATACAGCGGAAGCTTAGGAGGATAGAAAAATGACGAGAAGAACACCGGATTTGTTTGACCTTACAGGTCATGTCGCTGTAATTACTGGTGCTGGACGGGGAATTGGAGAGGGCATCGCAAAGTCATTCTCTGATGCTGGGGCAGCGGTTGTTGTCGCTGCGAGAAGAACAAATGAAATTGAAAGGGTCGCCAGTGAAATTCGGGAAACTGGCGGAGAAGCAATAGCCGTTACTACTGATGTTACTGATACTGATGCTGTAGAGGCATTAGCTAAAGCTGCCGTTTCCCAATTTGGGAAACTTACAGTTTGGGTAAATAATGCTGGGGGCTCTTCTGTACATAGCCCTCTCGTTGAATTAGATCGTGAAGAGTGGGATCGCACAATTGATCTGAACTTGACCGCAGTATTTGTAGGAAGCAAAATCGCAGCGAAATATATAGAAAAAGGTTCAATTATTAATATTTCGTCAGGTGCGGGGACAAAAGCTGTCCCAAAGTCTGGACACTACGGAGCGTCTAAAGCTGGAACGAACTCTTTAACGTGGACCTTCGCAGCAGAACTAGCTCCAGATATCCGTGTTAATGCAGTTATGCCTGGGGCTATCCCTACTGAAATTATGCTTAAAGCAACAGGGTTGAAAGAAGATGAAATTCTCGATGCCTGGGATATTCCAATGGGTCGTGTTGGAACCCCACA
Source organism: Actinomycetota bacterium (assembly GCA_902565595.1). Taxonomy (GTDB): domain Bacteria; phylum Actinomycetota; class Acidimicrobiia; order Acidimicrobiales; family UBA8592; genus UBA8592. The sequence continues at coordinate 4,366 of CACFFD010000041.1, read as the reverse complement.
GGATATAGGAGCTGCTTGTCTCTACCTTGCTTCTGATGCAGCGAGTTGGGTAACAGGTGAGTTACTTCGTGTAGGCGGTGGAGCCAAACCTCGAGGGGGAAACTTCGCTAATGAGAAGTAGGAAATATTCTTAATTCGGGCAGGGCCGTACAGTTATCTCTGTCGTCGCGATGCTTTCATTGCCTCGAATATCTACAGCTCGTAGCAAGAAATTTGCAATTGGGACTGTACCACTTTCAAGGTCGTTTAAGTATCCAATCCAAGTTCCCTGCACGAGATCCAATGTAGTTATTTCGGTATTGACTCCATCTTTGGTCCATTCCACTTCAACTTTTGAGAGTTCAGTATCATCAACTACATCTGCGTAAATTGTAACTTGGTTTGTTGAACAACCATTCCCTATTGCAACTATTGCGGAGGGATTAGCGTAAAAGAAATTGATAATTGGGCGATTTTCAACCGAACCTGTTAGGTCAACTTCATATGTTTGCCCATCTCCATTGATTATTAGAGTTCCTATATAGTCACCTTCACTTAGATTATTTCGTTCGAAAATAATCTTCACACTTGTTGACGACTCGGGAGGTAACGTTCCGCTAGATACGGTTGATTCATACGCATTTAGGTTGGTGTCCATCGTCCATTCGACACTAGTCTCGCCTGAGTTGGTCAGAGTTATTTCACGCGAATTCGCTTGAGGGCCAAACGCTAGTTGTGTTACTCCGACAGTGAAAGTCGGCTGCGGTTCAGGGGTCGGCGTCGGATCAGGATCAGTTGGCGTCGGATCAGGATCAGTTGGCGTCGGATCAGGATCAGTTGGCGTCGGATTAGGCTGAGGGATTACCTGTTCTTTCATATCAGCATCTTTAATGATGAAATTCAATGTAAAGGCTTTTTCTGGGTTTGGATTATTAGCAAAATCCAAGGTGTACGTAATTTCACAGACTCTATCTCCGAGCGCTTCTCCATCAGGTGTAGCAAGGTATATTCGTCCTTTGCTTATATTCCAATCGTTGCTTCCCCACTTCGCTACCAAATGCTCACTTGGAACATCGAAACTCTGGCAGTCTTCTAAGGTCCCTAGTAAAACGACTTCCTCTTGAGGTTTACTTGAAAGAGAAACAGCGATTGAGCAGTACTCTCCTTCCTGGCAAATAAGATTTAAATCATTCGGAATCACAATTAAGTCTTCGGTTGAAGTTAACTGGGAGGTATCGTCCTCTGGGGTAATTTGCTCAACAGTTGGTTCATCACCATTTGTCGTTCCGAAAGATCCTTCATCGATATCATTACTTCCCTGTGACGAAACAGCGAGAATGACAGCAATAACTGCGGCAGTAACTGCTATTACGCCGCCCGCTGCAATCGTCATAAGAGCAGCAAATCGTCCTGCAATTGAGGCTTTAACTGGGAATCCAGTAGTAGCGTCCCATGTCCAATCCGTCGCAGAAGGATTCGTATAGTTTGGAGCATTGCCTTGGGAAACCGATTCAACAGAAGCAAGCGTTCGGCTTCGAAGCGAAACGGGGATAATGACGGCAGGAAGAGCGGCAGCGATAGAACCTGGAGCGCAAGCAATCGCTCGGCGCTTGGTACATGTATCGCATTTTTCGATATGTCGCGTGACCTTTGATCGAACTTCTAAAGTAAATTTCCCATCCCAATCTGAAAGAAGTTCTTCGAGTTTTTCACAGTCATCTCTACCCAATCGGGCGACCAGAAGAGAACCAACAGCTTTTTCCATTCGGTCTCGCATCCGTGACGTAAGTACATGCAGATGAGAAGTTTTTACTCCGAGAGCTTGAGCGAGCTCTTCTCCTTCTAGCCCTTGCATCGACAATTCAAGTAGTTCACGGTCGCGTGGCTGTAAGGCATCAGCCGCTTCCCATACAAGTGTTTGGAGTTCATCTCGGACAAGTCCTTGATCATGATCTGGAAGGTCAGCCGCCATATCAGGAACCTCGCGATCGTCGCGCTTGGAGCGTTGTCGAGTTCTTGTCATAACTTCGTTTCGAGCTATCGCAAAGAGCCAAGGCCGTAAGCGAGAAGGATCGCGAAGTTGATCTAAACGTTGAGATGAACGGAGAATAACGTCGTGTACAGCATCTGCCGCTTCTTCGCGATCGCGAAGAATAGAGAACGCAAAACCGAAGAGCCTGTCTGCATATCGATCGTAAATTTGACCGATAGCTGACTGATCTCCTTCGCGCGCCGCTATGACGAGTTCGCTGTCGCTTTTTTTCACTTATGTACCTCATACGGCCTCGTCTCTTGAACGAGGCCTAATGTTCTTCTTAGTTCACTCGCTCTCTATTGTTCAAGAGATAAGACAATTTCGCAAAGGAATCCTTACACCCGTAATTCAATTATTTTCCTCATCTTTCTCTCATACATCACAATCGACAAGATTTTGAGACAGGCTATGGCGTGATTTAGCTATAAGTCGGTATACCAAATTGCGAATGGGAATAGGGATAACCCAAAGAAAGGGAAACCATGCAGCGTAATACCATTTCATTTTCATGACACATCTAAGTACAGCTGACGAAAAGGTAAACACCTTCTGCTCATTGACAAATATGAGACTATCTATTTGTCGGAATTTTAGAGGAAGGTTTTCCTGCATCGTCTTTCCTTCTTCACTATGAAGAGAAACAAAGACAGGATCGGTACTTGATCGCATTCGAGGTTGGGCAAACTGGACAATGCGACTGCAAAATCCACATCCTCCATCAAATAGCACTACATTCTGACCAGCCATACCACTCAATCATTTGGTTAAACTCAACTTGCTCTAAGTCTAATAAGGAATAGAAACAGGTTGTCAGCGGGAAGAATTTTGCGCGACTTCATAGGGAGCAAAAAAATATCCTTTACTATTTATATTTGTCGATATTCGTAGAATACTTTCAATAATATGCATCCTGTACTTCTCGGTATCCTAGTTGGCTTCCTAATAACGCAGATAGCAGTTTTTAGTACAACTCTCTATCTTCATAGAGAGTTAACACATAAGGCAGTTACTTTTCATCGAATAATCAACGAAATATTCCGATTCTTTGTATGGGTTACTTCTGGAATACGACCTCGACAGTGGGTTGCAGTTCATAGAAAACATCATGCTCACACAGATACAGCTGAAGACCCCCACTCACCATTAATTCTTGGCTGGAAAAAAGTACAACTAATGAATGTCTTTTTATACCGGAAAGCCGCAAAGGATGAAAAAACAATTGCGAACTACGCCCGTGACCTCCCCCAACGAACAACTGATCGTCTTTTCTATGACCATGCGATTCTGGGACTTGGACTGCTCTTCACTGGACTAGTGTTCTCGTTAGGCATAATCACCGCTAGTATCGCATTTTCTTTTCATGCAGTCCTCTACTTAGGTTTAAGCGGTTCCGTAAATTCCGTTGCCCACCATTTTGGAAGAAAAAGCTATCAAACCAATTCAGGGACAAATGTTACGTGGTTAGCACTCCTAACCGCCGGAGAAGGTTTTCATAATCATCATCATGCTGCACCTACTAGTGCCCGTTTCTCCCGAAGGTGGTTTCAAGCTGATCCTGGATGGTGGGTTATTAAAGCATTATCGTTTCTTAAACTGGCAGATATTCGGCATTCTGATGTCGATAAATTAGCGAAACGGGCTCCAAAATCCTCTGATCTAATCCAAATTTAAAAGTATTTTTTAAGAAAATACCCCTATTTATAGGGGTATTTTGTTTTTTTCTTAGAAAATCACAAAAATTGGTGTTCAGGGTGTAAGAAACTCTCTGACATGTTGTCTACCTAGCACAAACAAACAGCCTAGGAGGCAAAAATGAATACACAAACAAGCAAAACAAATACCAAAATCCGAAGGGCGATAGCGTCAGTTGCTCTTGTCGGAATGGGTATGGCGACAATGTTCACAGCAACTGCATCAGCTAGCCCAGTCGACCCAACCGATTTTACATTCGAAATTGATGAACTAATCGAAGTTCCGATACCTGTCATTAGTTTCGATCCAACTATTGATATAAACGTATCTGACTGCCCAGCTGCAGGTGTAGCAATTGATATTACAAATAACTACCTCAGCTTGGAATTCTTCCGAGTGAACGTTTTCCATAGCTCTCCTGTAGAAGTCAGCGAAGATGCAGAATTTACCTTTTCTGAGACTCCTGACTTTGAAAGTGGACTAATGATGATTGCCTCAGGGGATACAGAAGGTGGACCTTACTTTACAGATGAGAACGTCGTGCTAGTAAGGGTTTATGAAACGTCACCTGGCCCAGTTGAAGTTGTTGGCTATGGAACACTTATCCTCGAAGAAGAAGTAACCATCTGCGAAGAAGGTGCAGAGGCAGAGCTTACTGAA
>CACFFD010000040.1 GCA_902565595.1 Actinomycetota bacterium | reverse complement strand
CAACCGATTTAGCTTCGGTATGCAAAGTTTCTTCTGGTTTTGCTTTCAAAAGTTCTGATTGGCAGGACGATGGAATTCCAGTAGTAAAAATCCATAACGTCCGCGACGGGAGAGTTAAATTAGATGGATGTGCTTTCATAAGTGCAGAAACCGCAAGCAATGCAGAAAGATATCAGCTTTTTGAAGGGGATATTCTCATTACAATGTCCGGAGAAATTGGGAGCGTAGGAAGGGTCAATTCTCAGAAACCAATTTATTTAAATCAGCGTGTAGGGCGATTTGAAATTAATTCGAATTCCAAAATTGAGAGTGATTATTTATTTCTTACTCTTTGGCAGTCACGTATCAAGAAATATTTTGAGAATATTTCCTACGGTACTGCTCAGCCAAATATAAGTCCTAGCCTTATCGGACAAACTAGAGTAGTGTTGCCACCGGTTGAATTACAGCGATTATTCGGTGAGCAAATTTCTGAAATCTTTACTCTCTCTTCCCTGCTCGAATCGACGAACTATGCAATGCAGGAATCCCGTGATTTGTTGTTGCCTCGTTTGATTTCTGGCGAGTTAGATGTGTCCGATTTGGATTTGGTGGCGTAACAGTTATGAATGAGGAACAACTAGAACTACTGAAAGAGAATTCACAACTTCTATACGAAATACTATGGACTAAATAAATGAGTGAAATTTCCAAAAATAAAAGGTGGACATCCTTCACACTGGATGAACTATTTGACTTTGCTAGTGGACGGGCGATTGAAGCGAGTGAGTCGGGAGAATATCCAGTCTTTGGGTCAAATGGTGAGATTGGAAGAACCGATCACCCAACAATTGAAAATGTGATTATCTTAGGAAGAGTTGGAGCATACTGTGGATCCGTTCAGTTGTCCGAGCAGAAATCAGCTGCAACAGATAACACAATAATTTGTAAACCTAAGAAAAAAGAAAGTCACGAACTCCTTTATCTATATTACTTATTGCAGACTTGTAACCTAAATAAGTTTGCCGGTGGCTCAGCTCAACCTCTACTGACGCAAAATTTTTTAAAACCAATTGAGGTAATCGTTCCTTCCGATGATTTGAAAGAAAATATAGTTAAGGTGCTAACTTCCTTTGATGATTTGATTGAGAATAATCAACGCCGTATTGAGATTTTGGAGAAGTCAGCGAAAGCCCTGTACAGGGAATGGTTCGTGTATTACCGGTACCCCGGTCATGAGAACGACACGATGATTGATTCAGAACTCGGACCAATACCCAAAGGCTGGGAAATAGACCAAATTGATAACATTGTGGACGTGAAAGGTGGAGGAACACCTTCAAAAGAAAAGAAAGAATTCTGGGAAAATCCTTCCATTGCATGGTTCACTCCCACAGACTTAACTAAGTCAAGTTCGATGTTCAAGGATGGATCCTCGCTTATGATAAATGAGCTTGGGTTAAGTAAAAGTTCTGCAACCTTATTTCCTTCCGGATCGGTCATGATGACTAGTCGAGCGACGATAGGGGAAATTTCAATAACCACAGTACCTGCAACAACTAACCAAGGATTTATAACTTGTATTCCTAGTAAAGGAATCCCAAGTTCTTTTATTTATTTCTGGTTACAAGAACGAGTGGAATGGTTTAAAAAAATAGCGAATGGAACAACATTTCTTGAATTACCAAAAAAGACGTTTCGTGTCACTCCGGTTATTGTTCCGCCAAGTCAGGTTCTGAGTAATTTTTCTGATGTTATGAAGCCAATCTGTGATTTGGTTTATAACTTATCTAAGCAGAATAGACATTTAATTCAAGAACGTGATTTGTTGTTGCCTCGCTTGATTTCCGGTGAGTTAGATGTGTCCGATTTGGATTTGGTGGCGTAACAGTCATGAATGAGGAACAGCTTGAACAGACAGCTCTTGACCTGCTTGAAGAGTTGGGTTGGGAAACGGTTGATGCCTTTGATGAGTCATTCGGTGGTCAGGGCACGCTGGGTCGCGATTCGTTCACTGAACCGGTTTTGGGCCATCGCTTGTTGTCTTCGTTGCGTGTGTTGAATCCGGAAGTTCCTGATGAGGCTTTAGGTGTTGCTGTTGATGAGTTAACGCGTAGCAGGGCGGTGATGGAACCGGTTCGTGCGAATCAGGAGATTTATGGTTTGTTGCGTAACGGGTTCGTTGTTTCGGTTGAGGGGGATGATGGCAGTGTGGAACCCGTTCGTGTCCGTTTCATTGATTGGGAAAACGCTGATAATAATGATTGGTTAGCTGCGAAGCAATGCTGGTTCCAGGGTGACATGTATAAGCGCAGAACGGATGTGTTGCTGTTTGTGAATGGTATTCCGTTGACATTGATGGAATTCAAAGCCCCGCATGAACGTGTTGAGCAGGCTTTTGTCGGCAATATTCGTGATTATCGGAAGTCGATTCCCCGCGTGTTCTGGTTTAACGCGTTTGTGCTGGTGTCGAATGGGGATGATACCCGTGTCGGTTCGACGTATGCATCGTGGGAGTTTTTCGCTGAGTGGAAGAAAGTCATGAGCGAAGATGAACAGGGTGTCGTGTCGTTGGAAACAACATTACGTGCGACCTGTTCCCCGAAGCGGTTACTTGATTTGGTTGAGCATTTCATCGTCTTTACGGAACTCCCTGGCGGGTTAGTGAAGGCTCTGGCAAAGAATCACCAGTTCTTGGGTGTCAATAACGCTATTGAAGCTGTGAAGGATGCTCGTGAGCGTGAGGGACGGTTGGGTGTGTTCTGGCATACACAAGGGTCTGGTAAGAGTTTGTCCATGTTGTGGTTCACGCAGAAGGTGTTGCGGACGTTGCCAGGTTCGTGGACGTTTGTGATGGTCACGGACCGTATTGATTTAGATGAGCAGTTGTATGAAACGTTCGCTGACTCAGACGTGATAACTGGCGGCGTGAACGTGCACGCTGACTCTTCAAGGCATTTGCGTGAACTGCTTGGGGCTGATCACCGGTATGTGTTTACGACGATTCATAAGTTTTTAACTCCTGAAGAGGGTGGTGAGATGCCGGTGTTGTCCGAGCGTGATGATGTGATTGTTATTACTGATGAGGCGCATCGTTCACAGTATGGGACGGTAGCGGAGAACATGCGTTTAGCCCTGCCGAACGCGTCGTTCCTTGGTTTCACGGGTACGCCGTTGATTGATGGTGAAGATGAGTTAACCAGACAGGTATTTGGAGAGTACGTGTCGGTATATAACTTCTCTGATTCGATACGCGACGGCGCCACTGTTCCCCTCTATTACGAGAATCGCATACCCGAACTGCAATTAACCAATGACGATTTTGATGCAGACCTTGAACAACTCCTTGATGACGCAGTGTTGGATCCGGAGCAGGAACGTGCTGTGAGCCGTCAGTTCTCACGCCAATACCATCTCGTTACCCGACAGGAACGCCTAGAAATCATCGCTGATGACATCGTTGACCATTTCCTCAATCGTGGATTCCGGGGTAAGGGAATGTATGTGGCTATTGATAAAGCCACCGCTGTACGCATGCACGATCTTGTGAAAGAGCGCTGGGATCACAAACTCCACACCATGGAAGCCGAACTTGAAACCGTTCCGTTGCTGGAACGAGCGCATCTCGAAACGCAGATTGAGTATCTGCGATCTACTGATATGGCTGTTGTTGTATCACAAGCCCAAAACGAGCAAGAAGACCTGGCACAAGAAGGGTTGGATATCACTGCGCATCGGCAGCGTATGAACAAAGAAGATCTTGACTCGAAATTTAAGGATCCTGCCGACCCGTTCAGGCTCGTGTTCGTGTGCGCTATGTGGCTTACCGGATTTGACGCACCTTCATGTTCAACCCTGTATTTAGATAAACCGATGCGTAACCATACCCTGATGCAGACCATTGCTCGCGCCAACCGTGTGTTCCCTGATAAGGACAACGGCCTCATCGTTGATTACGTCGGCGTGTTCCGCAACCTTGAGAAAGCACTCGCCATCTACGCCAAGGGAAACTCTGGAGACGACCCGCCGATCCGGAAAATAGATGAACTCTTACAAAACCTTGAGGACGCGCTGGGGGAAACGAACGCTTTCCTTCAGGACAGGAATATTAGTTTGGATGAGTTAGAGATAGCGTCAGGGTTTGAATTCATGGCACTGCAAGCACACGCAGCTGAAGAGATTCTTGTAAATGATGCGGATCGTAGCGAATACGTGTCGCTAGCAAACAGGGTTAAAGACGCGTTCAAGGCACTATTGCCCGACCTTAAAGCGAAAGAAAAGACACGTCGCGTGCAGGCAGTACGGTCTCTGGCGAAAAAAGTCGGTTCAGCATCAGATCCTCCTGATATTTCCGATGTGATGGATTCAGTATCTGAATTATTGGACCGTTCTGTCGGGGCGAAAGAGTTCCTTATTCGGGCAACTCATGACGCCGAACCACTGGTAGATCTTTCCGTGATTGATTTTGAACAATTGGCGTTCAAGTTTGCCAAGAACAAGCGGACGGCAGTAAATACGATCAGGCAGAATTTGGAAAAGCGTTTAGAGCAGGCGATCAAAGTGAATCCCACGCGATCTGAGTTGTCTGAGAAATTCAGGAAACTCATTGATGACTACAACAATGGGACACTCAATATTGAAGAAATTCTCAGACGCTTACGAGAGATAAGTAATGAACTGTCCGATGAGGAAACGCGGGCTGTCCGAGAAGACCTCACAGAACATGAGCTTGCTATTTTTGATCTTTTGACCAAACCGGAACCGGAACTTAACGATAAGGAACGAAACCAAGTCAAAGAAACAGCTCGAAAACTACTCGAAGTCATAACGGAACGTCTCGTCCTTGACTGGCGGCGTCATAGTCAGACTCGTTCAGTTGTCGAAGATTCCATAAAGAAGACGCTTGACTCTGAACTGCCTGATGTTTATGACAAGGATCTGTTTGAAACTAAATCCAAGTCGATCTTTGACCATATCTACCAGAACTATGAAACTGGGGATGGTTCGGTACTTCCCTTACCTTCTGGAAATAGAGGTGAAGCTGTTCTTGTAGAAGACGTTTCTGCTGTTGATGAAGCCGTTTTGGTAAGAGCGCAGAACGATCCTGCATTCTTTGCTGAACTCATGACGCAACTGTTCGGCTTTACAGACACGTTCAATACATCAACCGAGGATTTACTTGAAGCTAGTGACGAGGATCGGCTGGTGGAATTCAAGTCAACAGCACGATGGAATGTCCGTGAAGAACGCAAAGATAAAGCGATGGAACACGTTATAGCGAAAACGGTCGCTGGATTTCTTAACGGGCAGGGTGGGACGCTACTTATCGGGGTAAATGATGATGGGCACCCAATTGGTCTTGATCAGGATTTTCAATTGGTAAAGCCGAAAAACCATGATGGGTACGTTAACTGGCTTGACACTATGTTTGAGAATGCGCTCGGTCATGGAGGAGCGCATCGGATTCAAATCCGGTTCGACGTCGTTAACGGTTTTGATGTGTGCCGAGTTGATGTCCCTGCCTCATCCAAACCCATTTGGGTCAAAAGAGATGAAACATCAATCCTTTTTGAAAGGCGAAACAACTCGACACGCGCTATTAAAGATGATGAAATTGACTCGTTTATCAGTGAGCGCTTTCCAGGTCATCTCCAATCTTCATCTCCATAAGGTAGATTCTTAGCAGTCGGATAATGACCCCGAGCGGTCCTCTACTAATTCGATAGATCGTGGCGAAGCTATAAGATCCATGAGAATATCAGCGTCAATCTGTTGGGCGAGGTCCGTTATTACTCCTAATGGGGTTACTGCCTTTGGTGATCCAGCTTTCCAGATTGCCTGGAGATCCAGTCGTGAGAGTAGTGTTATTGCTGCTTTCATATCCCCGTCATTAATGGCGTCAGTTATTAGTTGCAGTGCGTTATAAATCAACTTATGTAATAGGTCTGCTGTTGCTTGGTCTCGTTGTTGTCGTCGTTGGTTGAGTTCGGTTATAAAGCCGATGTGATGATTCGCCCACCCTGTTACGGTGCATCGATGCACACCTGCACTGTCAGCGGCTTCACTGTGGGTTGATCCTGTGAGGAGGGCGTCAATGGCGAGTAGTTGACGGTCGGTGACTGAGTGTGGTTGTGTTTGGTTGTTTTCTGATGTCATTCGTTTCCTCCGATAGCTCGTAATGGATTAGTTCTGGGTTGTTCTATGAGATTGTCAAATGCGTCAAAGGCACGTTCAGCGAGTTTTGGTACTGACCCAATGTAAATGCTCTTTGTTGTCTCTACCGATGCATGACCGAGCGCTTCAGACACCTGTTCCAAACGGGCGTCGCCTTCCATTGAAAGGTTGGCGAAACTTTTCCGCAGGTCATGGACACTCATATCAGGAAGATCATGTCTTTTAAGGAATCTTTTAAATCTCGCATACATATTTGACGGCCAGAAGGGTTCACCAAGGTCGGTTGTGAAGATATAGCCATCGTCGATCCAATCAGGTCCATTCCGGAGCTTGTCACTAGCTTGCCTAGCTCGAATTCTTCTCAAAGCACTATGTATGCGATTATTGAGAGTAACGTCACGAATGCTTGTCTTTGTTTTGGGTGGTTTCGCACGCAATTGTGAGACTGATGAGCCATCTTTGGCTTTGACGCTTTCTTCACGGAGGCTTCGTTGAATATGAATAATGTCATTGTCAATATCTGCCCATTTCAATCCAAGTACTTCACCGCGCCGTAATCCTCGAAGCAGCGCGAAACACACGAATCCGTCTAGCATCGGATCCTCGTTTTGCAGGAGTGTCAGCATGTGTTGTGCTTCAGGTTGTGAGAGTCTCTTTGTTTTTGTGGCACCCGAACCCTGTGAACGTGTTTGGGGGATCGCACTCACGGGGTTTACGCGTATGTTCCCCATCCGAAGAGCTTGATTGAGGCAAGCTGACAGTGTCCGTCGTGCGTGACGAACCGTGGCAGGTGACAATCCTGAAGCCAAAAGTGTTTGTTGGAGGTGCGCAAAATCCTGAGAGGTGAACGCCACGAGTCGAAAATGACCGATATGGGGAAGCACCCATCGCTGTAAAGCGTAACGGTACGTTTGGACTGTTGACTGATCTACTTGGCTCGGGAGGATCGTTTCAATCCAGAGATCACTGAAACCAGAAATCGTAATTTTGTCATCAATAACAAGAGTGTTATTGCGGGCCATCTCTTGCAACTCGCGCAGTTTGATAGATGCCTGCTTCTTTGATGAAGCTATTCGTGTTTTTCGCATTCGTTTACCGGTGTGGTCTTTACCCATCGAAATACTGGCAACCCATTTACCGTCTCCGCGTTTGTAGATGCTTCCTTCACCATCTGAGCGGGTCTTTGCAGTCATGACAAACCCAGCTTCGCAGCACGTTCACGATCCTTAAGAAAGTTCCTCAACGCTGTTTCTGTGATTCGTTTACAACCACCAACATTGATAACGAGGATGTCTCCACGGTCAATCAATCGGTAGACGGTTGATCGGGAAACGTTGAGAATCTTTCCTATGTCTTTAATTGTGTGGAGTTGTGGTGTCGTCATGTCCAAGCGCTTTAAAGGTCGTACTGACGTCAAGGAAAATGACGTCAGGTGTTTGTGCTCGGCCACTGGAGTCACTAGGTCTACTGGGGCACTGGGCCACTGGGGCCACGCTTGAGCAATTCTTATGTCATCCACCCTCAAGAGTGGATATGACCAGATCTTACCATGAGGGTATTTGGTCTGTCTTGGGGTTCTGTAAAGAAAATTAGGCTCGTGGCTGTTTGCGTGGCTGTCTGAACTTTCAAGCACACGAAAGTGTTCTAAGCGTTGAGGGTTCTGACCTGCGAGTATGTGTAGCGCGCTCGGAGGGACTCGAACCCCCAACCTTCTGATCCGTAGTCAGATGCTCTATCCAATTGAGCCACGAGCGCTAAATTCTTCTATGTAAGGACTTGATTCTACCGAACGAAGACGTTCACGCACCATACCAAGGAAACTTGATTCGTTTATTTGAAGTATTTGGCGGAGAGGGAGGGATTCGAACCCTCGAACGGGGGGTTACCCCGTTACTTCCTTAGCAGGGAAGCGCCTTCAACCAGACTCGGCCACCTCTCCAGTATTCGATCATGTTACAGGCATTACAGCGAATTGAGAATCTCTAGCGAAGAAGCGTCATATTTTCTCCAATACCGATACCCTCAATCGTGGAGGGATGGCAGAGCGGACGAATGCGCTGGTCTTGAAAACCAGTGGGCCTTTGCGGGTCCCGGGGGTTCGAATCCCCCTCCCTCCGCGCTAAAACCTACAGACAAATCCTCAATCCAGATTCAATTTAGCTGTAATGAGGAAGGAATCATGTCCCCATGGGCTTCCAGAAGTTCATCGACAAGGAGCCAAATCTCCTCTAGCGATAATTCCGCCGCTGTATGTGGATCAAACATTGTCGCATGATAAATATGGTCCCGATTGCCCGTTAATACGGCTTTGACGACAAGAGATTGAACATTGATATTTGTTTGCATCAAGGCGACGAGTTGTGGGGGAAGATCTCCGACCGTGTGTGGGTGGATTCCTTGATCATCCACCGTGCAAGGAACCTCAACACAACACCCCTCGGGCAGATTCGTGATCAGTTGTTTATTTGGAACGTTCCCATTGAAAGTTCGAGGGGTTCCAGTTTCAAGACTATGGATGATACCCGCACCATACTCATTACTTGGACGTATCCGAAGCTCCTCCTCAGGATTCTCCAATTTTGAACGTAATTTCTCCCAAGATGCAATCTGGTATTCACAGCGACGCGGATATTCATCAAGAGGAATACCGAATTGCTCTATGAGATCATTTCGTCCTGTTTTGAGAAACCATGGGACATATTCGGAGAAATGTTCACTTGATTCAGTGACGAAATACCCCAAACGTTTCACCATTTCATACCGCACAGCATCTGATAAACCTTCAGTTCCTGGCATCGGCCGTAAAGGAGCATCTCCTTGTGCCCGCTTATGGATCGTCGGGTAGAGATCAACGGGTCCTCCAGAAGTTACATGTTCGAACTTGAGATAAAACGCGAGGTGATTAATTCCCGCACACAAATACTGGACTTCATCGAGAGGAATCTCAATATCCTGCGCGATCTGGTGAGCGGTGTGTTGGACGCTATGACACAAGCCCACAGTTTGTATCGATGAGCTATCAGTAACAGCCTGACACAGCATCGCCATAGGGTTCACATAATTGAAAAGCGTCGCCTCACCACACACCTCTTCCATGTCCTTCACTACTCGAAGAAGCACTGGAATGGTTCGGATAGCTCTCATAATTCCGCCAATTCCAACAGTGTCCCCGATGGTTTGGTTCAGGCCGTATTTTTTCGGAATATCAAAATCAATTTTTGTTGCCGGATCGTATCCTCCTACTTGAAACATGCTGATCACATAATCAGCATCTTCAAGTGCCGCTACTTGATTTGTCGTCGCTTCAATCTTTGGTCGAACGTCTAATGTCGAACAGATTTTTTCAGCAACAATCCGGCTCGTTTCTAATCTGGAGACGTCGATATCTTGGAGGCAGATTTCAGAGTCTGAAAGTTCAGGAATGGAAAGAATATCGCCAAGAAGATTCTTCGCAAATACCGTGCTTCCAGCTCCAATAAAAACAATCTTTGGCATAACGGATAATCTAGACAACAAAAACACACCAAGTGAACACCACCGTTTACGAATCAGGTGCTCTGTGAGATCCTCCTATTCTCAGTTTTGTTACATTTAACAAGGAGTGTCATAGTAGAAAAGTCGATAAAGATACACGTCAACAAAAATTACGAAAAGGCAAACCGAGAGAGAAGAGTGATCCATGATTCCAAACTTGATTGACCAATTTCGGATAGAGGGAAAAGTTGCTGTTGTCACTGGAGCGAGTAGAGGAATCGGAGAGGGAATCGCCATAGGTCTCGCTGACGCTGGAGCTGCTGTCATTCTGACCGCCAGAGATGAGGAACGCCTCAATCAAGTCTCGGAAACAATAACGCAACGAGGAGGCACATGCAGCGTCGTTGTTGGAGACATTACCGACGAGGAAATTATTACAGGACTTGTAAACCACGCCACTGAGGACTTTGGGTCACTCGATATCTGGGTCAGTAACGCCGGCACCTCTGATCATCCCGGTCATTTCTCATTCGATGAATTCCCTTCATGGCATTGGGACCAGCAAATCGCCCTTAATCTCCGCCCTCATTTCATTGCTGCCAAAGCATGCGCTGAAGTTATGCAGCCAGGCTCTTCGATTATCGGAATTTCTTCTATTGCTTCCCTTCGAGCTGCAGTTCGCTTCGCAGGCTATGGGGCTGCAAAGGCAGGAATGAATAACCTTTCCCAAACACTCGCAATTGAACTCGCCCCCAAAGGGATCCGTTCCAATATTGTCTCACCCGGACAAGTCCCCACCGAAGCAACAACCCGAGTGGGAGGCGTCCCACCTGAAAAATTCTCCGACCTTGCTGCAGCAATTCCCTTACAGCGTGTTGGAAGCCCTCAAGATATCGCCGCCGCCGTCCTCTACCTTGTGTCAGAAGCAGGTAGCTGGGTTACGGGACAAAACCTGATCGTCGATGGTGGCTACACCTAAAGCTTTAATTTAATTTTGCTCGCAGCTTATCCAGCCAGGTCTCAGCATCGTTCCAAGCTGCTCCGGATTCTTCACGAACCTCTTTCGCATTTTCTCCAGCGGCAGGATACGAACCTAGAAATTTCACGCGCACTTGTTTCGCCTGAAGCGTTTTCAAACAATCCGCCATTAGCGGATCAGCCATATGGCCTTCAAGATCGAGAAAAAAACAATATCTACCGAGCCCTTCACGCGTAGGTCGTGACTCCAACTTGGTGAGATTAATAGAACGAGCAGCAAATTCCTGCAAAATAGTCAATAACGAACCCGGGCG
>CACFFD010000039.1 GCA_902565595.1 Actinomycetota bacterium | reverse complement strand
TTTTTGAGAATAATAACTGACTAAAGATCTGATCCTCTTCAGGAATATTTAGGCCATGTTCCACTGCATGCTTAACATCACATCCCATCCTGTCCCACACTTCCTGCTGGAGTAGTCGGTCGCGCATCCTAATACCCGCTTCAAAAGCGAACTCTTGTCGTTCCCTTACCTCCTGAGCTGTCATATCTTGATAGACCTCTTGGAGGCTTAGAACTCCAAATGCAACATGTCGCGCTTCATCTGCCATTACATATCTTAGTAGTTTCTTTAGAAGTGGCTCTGTAGTTACCTGGTGCATCAAACCAAACGCTGCGAGGGCTAGCCCTTCAACCATTATCTGCATCCCGAGATAGGTCATATCCCATCGACTGTCGTTAATGATGTCATCGATAAGAAGTTGGAGGTGTGGATTTACCGGATATCTGACTCCGATTTTTTCATCAATATATTTATTAAACACCTCAACATGTCGAGCTTCATCAACCACCTGAGTGGCAGCATAGTATTTCGCATCAATCCATGGAACTGTTTCAACTATCTTCGCAGTGCAAAGAAGCGCTCCTTGTTCACCGTGCAAAAATTGCGATAACCGCCAGGCAAAAGATTCAACACTGAATTGATCCCATTCTTTATCACCCCAATTTTTTGCCGGAGAGTCTGGATGTTCGGTCCAGTGGCCTGTGTTTACATTGGATACCTCAGTAAAGATATTGAATGCTTTCAGCGGGTCAACTTCAATTGACCAATCAAGATCTGTTTGGGCGTTCCATTGGGAGACTTTCGCTTTTTCGTATAGTTTGTCAAGGCGAGGTCGGCTACCTTTTTCATAATCCCAAGTAAAGAGCGCATCAGCCTGATCTTGCACTTCATGTAAGACAGCGTCAGGATCTGGGTTGTAGGCTGCTATTGCATCTATATCGTCTTGTGCAGCCCTATCGAGAATCTCTTGATCAGTCCGTTGTATTTCTGCTGTTGACATTAAAATCCTCCTGTCACGCTGGTAGCGCTGCTGAGATAACACGATCGATGGCTACTTGCCATTCGTGTGATTCGGGCATAGGTGTTTCCATTGTCCGAAAGATGGTAAATCCTAGATTAATTGATAGGGCCAAAGTCACAATGGCTTTTGTATCAATAGAACTATCAAATAGTCCGTCGCTTTTAGCCTCTTCAATTATTTTTGCTAATCGCATTCCTTGGTCTTCAAACCTGCGTTGTAGCATTTCTGATAATTCTGAATCTCGCCTACTCGCTACTACTGCTTCAAGAAGTAAAGCATCTTGAGCGCCATGATTGTCAAGAAGACTCGATCCGAGGTTGGAGAGAATATCGGCTGGTGAGTTTTGATCAGAGCTTGCAAGGATGCTATCTAAATGATTTTCTAGAGCATAGTCGAGAGCATCAAAAAGCAGTTCTGACTTTCCTCTATAACGGCTGTAGATTGCCCCTGTAGTCACTCCAGCGCGGCGGGCAATTTCTGCTACGCCTGCTCCATCGTACCCTCGTTCAGCAAAGACTTCTGCAGCTGCTTCGATAAGTTTGTTCTCTGTTGAAGTCAAAGTTTCCCCCACATACTCTTGGGATAATAATAATGATCATTATTATATTGTCAAGTCGCTTGTGCTCTTGAATTGTTTCCAAAATAAAAAATTTTAGTGTTTGTTGGTTTGAATCAAGCACGAAGTCCTAATGGCGACTAGCGTGTCGTGAAACCGGCACAACGGTTTGTGATAACTCAATTCTCAATCTGGAGGGAAAATGTTTAAAAAATGGAAGCTGGCTGTCGCTCTTCTTGCGATGGTTGGCATGCTCGCTGCTTTCGGTACCGGATGCGGCGATGACGATGATGGTAGCAGTGCCTCAGAAGCACCAGCTGAAGAAGCACCAGCTGAAGAAGCACCAGCTGAAGAAGCACCAGCTGAAGAAGCTGGAGGTAGCAGTGATATCAAAGCTGCCTTTATATATGTTGGGCCACCAGGGGATGCTGGCTGGACATACGCACACGACCAAGGACGCAGCTGTGCTGAAGCAGCAACCGGTGCAACGACAGCGTATGTTGAGTCAGTACCTGAAGGAACTGCTGACTTCGCCAACTACTCAAGAGATTTCATTGACCAAGGCTACAACGTCATTATTGGAACCTCATTTGGCTACATGGATGACATGGAAGCTTTAGCAGCCGAATATCCCGAGGTTATTTTTGACCACGTATCTGGCTACAAAAATAACGGAACTAACTTCGGCAACACGTTTGGCCGAATGTACGAGCCTCGATATCTCTCTGGTATCGTCGCTGGTTCTGCAACTACCTCCGGACAAATTGGCTATGTAGCAGCGTTCCCAATACCTGAGGTCATCAGAGGAATCAATGCCTTCACACTTGGTGTTCGAAGCGTTAATCCTGATGCAACAGTAGAAGTAGTTTGGACAAGCACCTGGTTCGACCCGGTTGTTGAAGGCGACTCTGCTCAAGCATTAATTGATGCCGGAGCTGACGTTATCGCCATGCACCAAGACTCAACAGCCGCTGGGGAGAGAGCCGAAGCTGCTGGAGTCCGATGGGTTTCATACAACTCAGATATGAGTGCGTTTGCGCCAAATGCGTTCCTCACTGCCCCTGTATGGGACTGGTGTGACCGATACACGCAGATCATCAACGAAGCTGCAGACGGCACCTACTCTGGTGGAGCTTGGTGGGGATCAATGGCCGATGGTGTAGTTGATCTAGCCCCAATTGCAGATGACGTCTCAGAAGAGATCAAGGATCTAGTTGCTGAAAAGAAAGCAGGGATTATAGACGGATCTTTCCATCCGTTTACAGGTCCGATCAATGCGCAAGACGGAAGCGTTCTTGTTGCTGCTGGAGAGACCATGAGCGACGGCGACATGCTTGGAATGATGACCTTTGTTGAAGGTGTCATTGGCTCTACGGGCTGATATATATCTGACGTGATTGACGGTACCAGCGGCGAGTTCCGCTGGTACCGTCGCCGCGTCTAGTGAAACTAATTTGTTTATGCATCCCCCTCTAGCTGTAGATCTGTCCAGTATCTGGAAGCGCTTCCCAGGAGTCATTGCGAACGCTGGGGCGTCACTTCAGGTCAAACAAGGAACGATCCATGCTGTATTGGGTGAGAATGGTGCGGGGAAGTCAACCCTAATGAATATTCTCGCAGGGATGTATCGACCAGATGAAGGGGAAATACGAATAGCCGGTTCACAACATTGGTTTCGGTCTCCTTCTGATGCACTTGCCGCTGGAATTGGGATGGTGCATCAAGAATTTCGGCTCGTTCCTTCTTTCACCGTCGCAGAAAATATTGTGCTTGGTGCTGCAGAACCCATAATCCGAAAAGGATCTATTGAATCACAGGTCGAGGAATTGGCTCAGCAATTTGGCCTCAATATAGACCCAGCCCGACCTGTTTGGCAGTTATCGATGGGAGAACGACAACGGGTTGAAATTCTTAAAACTCTTTGGCGCAATGCCCAGATCCTTATTATGGATGAACCTACAGCGGTATTGACTCCCGGAGAAGCCGATGAGCTGGGGGGTGTTTTACGCGAGATGGCGAATGCAGGAAGGTCAGTCATTTTCATTAGCCATAAGCTTCATGAAGTAAAAGAATTCTCAGATGAAGCAACTGTTCTAAGAGATGGAAAAACCGTTGCTGCTTCATTAAAAGTCAAAGACACCGATACCACTAAACTCGCCGGCCTTATGGTTGGTTCATCTCCTGTAACCACAAACCGTCCTCCTGAACGTGAGAGAGGGCCTTCCTTACTTGAAGTACGAGGGCTTGAAGCATTAGATGATAGACATCTTTCCGCTGTCCATGACTTCAATCTTGACGTTCATAGTGGAGAAATTGTTGGTATCGCTGGAGTGTCTGGAAATGGACAACGCGAGATGGCCCAAGCAATTGCAGGCCTCAGACCAATTAAATCTGGAACTGTAACAATCAATGGGAATGACGTCACTAATGAACCTCCAGTAGAAAGATTCAAGGCAGGCCTCGGATATGTCCCTGAAGATCGTCTTGGTGTTGGCCTAGCACCTCGGCTTAGTGTGATCGAAAACGCTATCCTCCGAAACTACAAGCAACTACGGCAAGGCCCTTTGTTGATCGACGATAAACTCTCAAGACACTGTCAGGACATTGTTGACAAGTTTGGGGTTAGAACCGGACCCTTGAATGAACCGATAGCTGGGTTATCTGGAGGGAACCTTCAACGCCTTCTGGTGGGTCGAGAGTTAAGCGGCGAACCCAAAGTCTTAGTGGCCGCGCAGCCTACCCGCGGTTTAGATGTTCAGGGGGTAAAAGCTATCCAAGATCTTTTAGTGGCTGAACGTGCCGCTGGGGTCGCCGTTCTCCTCATCTCCGAGGATCTTGACGAACTACTTACCCTTTCCGACCGCCTACTCGTAATGCACAGCGGGAAAATAGTTGGAGAATTTGATCCTGTGAATTCTGAGCGTCATGAGATCGGGGCAGCAATGGCGGGAGAGGTCCAAACCTGATGGGACGCCTTGTTTTAGTCCGAAGAGAGCAAGCTATCAGAGGAGGGCAGCCACTGGCATTCCTTATCGGCCTTATCACAGCTCTCTCAATCGGGATCCTTCTTCTCGTTATTTCTGGACATGATCCCATGGCGGTGTACGAGCGGATGTTCGATTCCTCAATCGGTAGTCCGAAATCATGGTCTATAACTTTAAACCGTGCGGTGCCTCTCGGCCTAGCAGGATTAGCGGTTGCTGTAGCGGGAAGTATGGGCCTTTGGAATATTGGCGCTGAAGGGCAAATCCTAGCTGGTGCCATGATGGCTGCTTGGATGGCGCGAATCGGTGAGGGCTGGCCCAGCCCCCTCCTCATTACAGTAATGCTCCTCGCTGCAATCCTTGGTGGCGCACTACTTGGTTTAGGCCCGGCCGTGGCTCGGGCACAAATAGGTGTTAATGAAATCATTACGACCTTGATGTTGAATGAGGTAGCGCTCCGGTTACTTCAATGGCTTATCCATGGACCATGGAAAGATCCAGATTCAAAAGGATTTCCTTTAGCTCCGATGCTACCTGGAGAAGCTCGGTTACCTGATTTATTTGAACGAGCGCATTGGGGTGCGATAATTGCTCTCGTAGTAATTGCTCTTTTCGGCCTTGTAGCAAGCAGAACAGCATGGGGATATGAGCTTCGCGTAGCTGGATCATCGGGAGAGACAGCCCGATATGCAGGAATTTCGCTGAAACGTAAAATTATGACTGTCCTAGTGTTAAGTGGAGGCATTGCTGGCCTTGCGGGAGGAATAGAGCTTTCCGGCAATGCAGATCGGATCGTCGAAGGTATATCAGCTGGATATGGCTTTGCTGGTATTATTGTTGCAGCACTTGCCCTTATGCGGCCATCTGGAGTAGCAGCGGTCGCCCTTCTCTTTGGAGCAGTGCAGGTTGGCGGACTTAGCATCCAGACAATGGGGGTTTCATCATCTGTCTCTACGATTCTGCAAGCTCTAATTCTCTTTGGTGCGATCGGCGCAGGTGTTTTCAGTCGCTACAGCCTGAAACGTGTCCAAAAAGAAAAACAGGAAGACAAGGAGGGGACAAATGAGTGAAGCGTCAATGATTGGGCTACTAACAGCCGCTGTTTCCTTTGGAGCCTTGTTGTATCTCGCTGCCCTTGGTGAGCTCATAGCAGAAAAAGCTGGCATTCTGAATCTCGGGGTCGAGGGAATGATGGCTATGGGAGCGGTGACGGGGTTTATGGTGGCTCTCGAAACCGAGAATGCGTGGTTAGCGCTTATAGTAGCGATGCTAGTTGGTGCGTTGTTTGCCCTTATCCACGGATTATTCACTGTCGTTCTTGGCGCAGAACAGGTAGTTTCGGGACTATCACTCACTATTCTCGGCCTCGGGATGGCAGCATTTGTAGGAAAGAATGCAGTGGGAAGACCTCCTGGAGCGGTTCTCGCTCCAGTTGATTGGGGTTTCTTGTCAGATATTCCATGGGTTGGGCCGATTCTGTTTACCCAATCTCCAATTGTTTATTTTGCTATTTTGTGTGGAGCAGCTACGTCTTTTGTCCTTACCAGGACTAGGACTGGGTTAGCTCTTCGTGGAGCTGGTGAATCTGCATCGACTGTTGATGCTTCAGGCCATTCAGTAGTTCAACTCCGTCTAGGCGCTGTCGCTATGGGGGGCGCATTAGCAGGAGCGTCTGGAGCCTACTTGACCTTGAGTCTGACTCCTCAGTGGACGGAAGGAGTTACAGCGGGGCGGGGCTGGATAGCAGTAGCGCTTGTTATCTTCGGTGCATGGCGCCCTGGTAGATGCGCGATTGGAGCATTCCTTTTCGGCGGGCTGCTTGCGCTAAAGACCAGATTACAAACATTCGGTGTTGATCTTTCTCCAATTCTGCTTTCCATGATCCCTTATGTCCTCACTATTGGTGTACTTATTGCTATTTCCATTAGGGCGAGAAATCGACCTTCCTCTGCCCCTGCTGCTCTTGGTCAGGCATACCGCAGAGAAGAAAGATAGACATAAAGTACGAAAAACGTGTAAAAGACATAGATCAAGTCAACTTTCCTAGTTTATTTGTCCATATTTGTCCTTTTAATGAGCGCACGACGGATGTTGCGACTAGTGTTTCATCCGAGTCGGAAATCTTCCGACACATATTCACCAAGTGGAGGGGAATAATGTTAAAGAAATGGAAGCTGATCATCGCCCTATTTGCGGTGCTCGGTATGCTCGCTGCTTTCGGTACAGGATGCGGTGACGACGATGATAGTGGCAGTAGTGCCTCCGAAGCACCTGCTGAAGAAGCACCTGCTGAAGAAGAAGCACCTGCTGAAGAAGAAGCCCCAGCTGAAGCCTTGGCCGGGGAAGGCGTAACAGCGGGTCTTGTATTTGACATCGGTGGACGTGGAGACCAGTCATTCAATGACTCCGCTGCTGCTGGCATTGAACGCGCGAAAGCTGAGCTCGGAATTGAGTTCAGTGAGTCATCTCCTAACGATGACGGATCAAACCGTGCAGAATTGTTGCAGTTACAAGCCGATAACAACCCAATCGTTATAGCAGTAGGGTTCTTGTTCGCCGGCGATGCAGCAACTGTTGCAGCAAATAATCCGGATACAAACTTTGCCGTTATTGATGATGCAATGATGGACTTTGAAGCTGGAGGGCCAATTGCTGAAAACGCAGCGGGTCTAACTTTCGCCGAGCATGAGGGTTCATTCCTTGTAGGAGCTGCTGCAGCACTGAAGACCCAGACGGGAACTGTTGGATTTATCGGTGGTGTATGCTGCTTTGGCTTAATTGAGAAGTTTGAAGCAGGCTTTACTGCCGGTGCGAAAGCAGTCAATCCAGATATCATCATAATTTCCCAGTACATCACGGAGTTCCCAGATTTTGATGGGTTTAATGCCCCTGACCGTGCCAAAGAGATTGCGGCGGCCATGTACGCTGACGGTGCTGACATCGTCTATCACGCAGCTGGAGGTTCCGGCGCTGGCTTATTTGAAGCAGCAAAAGAAGTTAGCGAAAACACTGGCTCTAAAGTATGGGGAATTGGAGTTGACTCCGACCAATACAACACCGTTGATGACGCTGTAAAAGAATACGTTCTAACTTCGATGTTGAAAAGAGTCGACAATGCTGTATTCCTTGCAATCGAAAGTCACATCAATGGAACATTCCAAGCCGGCCAAACAGCATTCGGCCTAAGTGACGATGGCGTCGGATACTCAACCTCAGGCGGGTACGTCGATGACATAGTCGACGAACTGGAAGCTTTCAAGGCTGATATTGTTGCAGGGAACATCACAGTTCCTGACTCAATGGAATAATTGGCTTAGCTAGTAAAAAAACTCATAACGAGTGAGGCTGGTCCTTCACCACAGTTGCAAAACTAGGTAGGGTGTGGGATACCAGCCTCACTCGTTGCATATACAAGGAGAAGATTTGGCACCAGCAATAGAGCTCGTCGGAATAACGAAACGATTTCCAGGGGTTCTCGCGAACGACAACGTAAATCTCACTGTTGAGGAAGGCGAGATTCATGCCGTTTGCGGCGAAAACGGAGCTGGCAAGTCAACGCTCATGAAAATCCTCTACGGCATGCAGCCCGCTGACCAAGGAACAATGAACCTTTTTGGCGAACTACGCTCTTTCCAATCACCAAATGAAGCTATTGAGGCAGGAATAGGAATGGTTCATCAGCACTTCATGCTGGCGAACCAATTAACAGTCCTCGAAAACGTCATTCTTGGTGCGGAGCCAACGCAGATGGGTGGGTTAATTGATTTCGATTCGGCAAGTGAGCACCTTGAAGAAGTTGGAACTGCGTATGGTCTTACCGTTGATCCATTTGATTTAGTAGAAAGTCTGACAGTCGGAGAGCGCCAACGAGTTGAAATCATCAAAGTGCTTTTTAGAGGCGCAAAAATTCTTATTTTTGATGAACCAACTGCTGTTCTTGTCCCCCAGGAAGTTGAAGAACTCTTCAGAAACATGAGAGAACTCAAAGCGAATGGCGCGACCATCATTTTCATCGATCATAAGCTCGAAGAAGTTTTAGAAATTGCTGACACAATCACGGTCCTTCGACAGGGAAAGACTGTCGCTACTGTTAAACCATCTGACGTTTCAGCTACTGACCTTGCAGAGTTAATGGTAGGTTCAGAACTTCCAAAACCACAGATAACCAATGTCAAATTTAATGAGACGATAGGTATAAAAATGGACAATGTCACTGTCCTTGATGAGGATGAGCGGCCGATCGTAGACGACGTGTCTCTAGAAATACGACAGGGGGAGATCCTAGGTATTGCCGGCGTAGAAGGAAACGGTCAGCATGAACTCGTTGGTGCAATCTTAGGAACTCAAAGAATGAGCACAGGGAGCATCGTCATGATGGGTGAAGATATTTCGAATACTTCTGTTCGGTCTCGTCGAGAAAACGGCTTAGGGTATATCCCGCAAGATAGACAGGAGGAAGGGCTCCTCCTAACGGCCCCACTATGGGAGAATGCTGCGCTGGGACACCAAACTGTAAAGCCGTTCTCTGGTGGGTGGAACCACTGGTTCATTGACAGAGATGGATCACGATCACAAACTGAGCGAATAAGAAGCGAATTTGATGTTCGGACTCCAAACGTTGAGGTCTCGGCGCATGCCCTGTCAGGCGGTAATCAGCAGAAACTTATCGTCGGTCGTGAAGTAGTATCAGAACCATCAGTTCTGGTAGCGTCCCATCCAACTCGCGGAATAGACGTTGGTGCCCAAGCCTCGGTATGGGAACAAATACGACAAGCCCGATCACAAGGACTAGCTACTCTGTTGATTTCCGCTGATCTCGATGAACTTATTGGATTGTCCGATCGTATAGTCGTGATGTTTCGAGGACGAATTGTTGCACAACTTGACCCCTCAGAGATAACCCCAAGGAGCCTCGGCGCATATATGACAGGCGCAACTAATCAAGAGGACTCTGAGTGAAGAACGGAAGTATTCGCCGAATTGCGCTTGCCTTGGCAGCACCGTTCGCAGCTGTTGTTTTTGCAACTATTGCGTCATCTATTTTTCTCCTTATTGCAGGTAGTAATCCCTTTACCGCATATGGAGATATGTTTGAATATGGCAGCAGGCTGGAAATTCAAGTAGATATTCTCAATAGGGCCACTCCCCTATATATCTCCGGTGTGGCCGCAGCCATTGGCTTCCGAATGAATCTCTTCAATATCGGGGTCGAAGGGCAATATAGGCTGGCAGCAATTGTTGCAGCATACGTCGGTGCGTCAGTTTCACTGCCTGGGGTTCTTCATGTCGGCTTGATCCTCGTAGTCGCAATGTTGGTCGGTGGAGCTTACTCCGGAGTTGCTGGAGTTCTTAAAGTCACCAGAGGCGTTAACGAAGTGATATCTACCATAATGTTAAACGCCATCGCGATATCGGGGTTAATTGCATGGCTCGTTCGAGAATGGCAGGCTGGGGGGTCCGTTGATGCTACGACAAGTAATCTTGGGGTTGGAACTGAGCCAATTGATGAATCTGGCTTGATACCTAATATAAATAGCTGGCTAGAAGTCTTTACTCGTGAAATCGGAAAGGGCAAGGAACTTACCGGAGTGATTTTAGTTGCTATCGTCGTAGGGATTCTCTATCACATTCTAATCAATAGGACTAGATTTGGATTTGATCTGCGTGCAACAGGGATCAATCCTTTCGCCGCTCGTGCTGGGGGAGTCTCTGACAAAAAGATGGTACTTGGTGCAATGGTACTCTCTGGAGTGGTTGCGGGATTAGTAGGAATGGCCGAGATCGCGAAACTTGGGAGATTTAACCCTAACTTCGTCGGTGGATTAGGTTTCGCTGGAATCGCTGTAGCTCTCCTAGGAAGAAACCATCCAGGAGGCATAGCCATCGGTGCGCTTCTTTTCGCTTTCCTAGACACTGCTTCTGGCGTTCTTCAAGTCACCGGTTCAGCGTCACGTGAAATTGTCTTTATTATGCAGGGCATAATCCTTCTAGCTGCCGTCATCGCATACGAGGTGGTTCAACGATTTAGAATACGTGAAGAAGCCCGACTTGCTTCCGCTCTGCTTGAAGGAGATGCCCAATGATACTAAAGCAGATCCGGCGGCTTCCCACGTGGGCTAGGTGGGCTTCATTCGCAACCCTAGGAATCCTTGTCTTGACGCTGGTCCAAGAACTCGGGCAAAACGAAACAAATCATCTCACTGCAATGACCACGTCACAGACAGCGCTTAAGTGGAGCATCCCGATACTCCTAGCTGGACTTGGTGGCCTATTCGCTGAAAGAGCCGGAATTATAAATATTGGCTTAGAAGGCATGATGATACTCGGAACTTGGTTTGGAGCTTGGGGTGCTTTTAACTATGGGCCGTACTCGGGAATACTAATCGGGATCATTGGAGGGGCTATCGGAGGCCTCATTCACGCCATCGCAACAGTGGGATTTGGCGTGGACCATATTATTTCAGGTGTAGCGATTAACATTCTCGGACCATTTGCTGCACGCTTTTTGTCTTCCGAAATTTTCACGGGATATCAAGGAGGTTCCGTGACCCAGTCTCCTAGGGTTGAAAGCGTCGACAAGTTCACAATGCCTTTCCTGGCAGGGGGCTATGATACGCCTAATTTCTTGAAGTGGTTAGGAGACAAAGACATCCCAATACTGAGCGATACCGGAAATATCTTTCGAGGTGTACTCACTCAAACTTCTTGGGCGACAATTATCGCTTTACTTCTAGTTCCACTCTCCGCATGGTTACTGTGGAGAACGCGTTTTGGTCTTCGGGTACGAATCAGTGGTGAAGATCCATGGGCAGGCGAATCTCAAGGTGTCAACATATACAGGTACAAATTCATTGCGGTTATGATCAGCGGCGGGCTAGCCGGCTTTGGAGGAGCCTTTATCACTATAGAAATGTCATCGATTTACCAAGAAGGCGGAACTACTGGCCGAGGATTCATCGGCTTAGCAGCTTTGATATTTGGAAATTGGAGGCCAGGGGGAATCCTGGCAGCTGCCCTGCTATTCGGATACCCATATGCCCTCCAATTCGGTGATTTCGATGGCTTTGCTTCACATGCATTGTTACTCGTTAACGCGATCGCCCTCTTCGGAGTGACCATCTGGGCTATTCGGAAAAGCAAGCATGCCGATGCTGTCATCGCATTTGTCTTGGCCACATTGTCAGCTGTCTGGTATTTCATAGCTGACACGGTTCCAGACTGGTGGGTCAAGATACTCCCTTACGTTATTGTCATCGTTGTCCTGATTTTCTTTGCACAGCGTCTTCGTATGCCAGCTGCCAATGGGCAAATTTATCGACGCGGTCAGACATAGCTCATGCCTCAGCTCACCGATACTCAAATTCAAGACTTCGAGGATCAAGGTGTTTTGGTTCTGCCAGAATTCTTTACGGAAGATGAATGCGACACCATTCAAACGCGCATGACACAATTATTGAACGAGTATCAACCTGGAGAGAATGAGACTGTTTTTTCAACGACAGACAACACGCACACTCAAGAAGACTACTTTCTGACATCCGGAGACAAAATCAGGTTCTTTTACGAAGACTCTGAGGCTATTGATCCATCCCAGCCACTTGAACTGTCACTAAACAAGGTAGGACATGCCTTGCACGACTTGGACCCCGTATTTTCTAATTTTGTGAGGCAACCAAAACTTGCACAACTCGCTGCTGACGTGGGTTTCACAAGCCCCTTGTTACTTCAATCGATGTATATCTTTAAACCCCCGCAGATAGGTGGAGAAGTTGTGTGGCACACCGACCATCCCTTTCTATGGACAGACCCTCCGTCAGTAAAGGGCTTCTGGGTTGCCTTAGAAGATGCCACTATCGACAATGGGTGTTTGTGGTGCCTCCCTGGACTCCACAAAGAACAGCCTCGTCAGCGTTTCCGAAGGAACTCCTCAGGAGGTACGGAAATGGTTACTCTTAACTCTGATCCTTTTCCGACGGAGAAGAGAGTCCCACTCGAAGCGAAGAAGGGGACCTTAGTTGTTCTCCATGGGCTTCTCCCCCACTGGTCTGGACCGAACACGTCTTCTCATTCGCGCCATGCATTTACGCTCCACCTGATAGAAAAGAGTGCCAAATACCCCGAAGATAACTGGCTTCAGCGATCTGATGATATGCCTCTTCGTGGATTCGAGATACAAGTAGCCGATTAGTAAAACACGCATGCTGTCTCCCGAAATTATTCAAACTGCTCCTAAAATTCTTCTGCATGACCATCTAGATGGTGGGCTCCGGCCGTCAACGATTGTTCAACTAGCAAAAGACTCAGAGATTAAAAGTCTCCCAACATACAACGCAAACGAACTAGGCGATTGGATGACTGCGACTGCAGACAGGAAAGACCTTGAGCTTTACTTGGAGGCTTTTGCGCATACTCTCTCGGTAATGCAGAATCAGGATGCCATATACAGAGTTGCTGCTGAATGTGCTGAGGATCTTGCTGATGATGGGATTATTTATGCGGAAGTTCGATTTGCTCCTGAATTGCATCTTGCTAATGGACTTTCAGTTCCTCAAGTTATTGAGAGTGTCTTAGCGGGTTTCCAGTCGGGTTCGGAGGGACGAGGAATCATCGTAAATGCCTTGATTTGCGCTATCCGTTCTAACAGTCGAAGCAAGGAAATGATGGAATTTGCTTTGCAATTCCGGTCGAAGGGGGTTGTCGGCTTTGACATTGCCGGGCCAGAAATCGGATATCCGCCGTCTGACCATTTGGAAGCCTTTCATTTAGCAATGGATTCAGATTTCCCTGTGACGATTCATGCCGGAGAGGTAGGAGGCGCCA
>CACFFD010000038.1 GCA_902565595.1 Actinomycetota bacterium | reverse complement strand
ACCTGATTCTACGGAGACTATCTGTGCCTGAGGTAGGTAGTCGAGAGCAAAACTTCGCATTTGTCTTTCTTCACCTGTAGTTAGAATAATCACGTTAAAGTCGGGATAATCCTGGATGGCAAACGAATTAAGCACGTCCCCAAACCATTCATCAGGATTATGAGCAACTACGACGATGTCTACTGGTGGATAAGCAACAGCATTCTCAGCTGATTTGTTTTCTCTCGAATGCGAACCGTCCACAGTGGCGAAGGTTAACCGCCAAATCGAAGTTCAGCATGTACCCTGCCCCCCTCACGAGAGATTTCTTGTAAAAAAATCTAAAATTAGACCTGATTTACGCAAAAAAGTCGTTTTTTTCGATATAAATCCCAAATTGAGATCGAGTACAATTCGATTGTGTCTTATTTGTTGAAAAAAACGTGTTAGCGCTAATCACCGGAGGATCAGGGTTTGTAGGGAAATATTTAGCAAGCCATCTGACAGATTGCGGGGACCATGTCGTAACGACTGATATTGCAGATGGAGGACCTGACCTGCTTGATCAAGCGGCAGTAGAAGAGCTAATCATCTCCGTTAGACCCGAGGTCGTCTATCACCTTGCGGGGCAAGCTGATGTTGGAGCTTCTTGGAATAACCCTAGAAGCACTTTCAGAGTAAACGCTGAAGGAACACTGAATCTCTTATCGTCCTGCCATCAAGCAGGAGTAAAGAAAGTTCTGACCGTTTCTAGCGCCGAGGTATATGGCAAGGTAAGTCATGAAGATTTACCAATAAACGAGTCCCTTCCTCTTGCTCCAGCTTCGCCTTACGCCGTAAGTAAAGCCGCCTCAGAGATGATTGGCCTCTATGAAGTTTCGCGAGGGTTAGAAGTTATGTGCGCTCGCTCCTTTAACCACTTTGGACCTGGACAAAGCACCAACTTTGTTGCCTCAGCTTTGGCAATAAGAATTTTGCAAGCAAAGAGAGACGGAGAGAAAGCTATACCAATTGGGAGACTGGACACCAGACGAGACTTCACGGATGTTCGCGATGTAGTTCGCGCCTATAGATCAATTATATGCAACGGAGTCGCAGGCGAAGCATACAATGTATGTTCGGGTGAAGATAGAACGATAGGAGAACTAGCTGAAGCACTATTGTTAGCCTCGGAAAGCACAATCGATTTGGTGCCAGATGCTTCTCTTCAACGCCCCTCGGATATTCCAGTATTACGAGGTGATAATCGCAAGATTAAGTCCCATACTGGCTGGAAACCTATTGTGGAATTCAAAGAAACAATCAAAGACATTATTGATTCAACTAAATCTTTGATCAATTTAAACAGTTAGGAAGAGGTATGCCTACCGCACTTATAACAGGAATCACTGGCCAGGATGGATCCTACCTAGCTGAGTCGCTATTGGATAAGGGGTACGATGTAATCGGAATGGTGCGAAGAAGTAGCACAGTCAATTATGAACGCATAGCCCATATTCAAGGTGCAATTCAATTCGTGAATGGCGATCTTTTAGACCAAATATCACTCATTGACGCTGTTAAGGAGCATAATCCCGATGAAGTTTATAATCTGGCTGCCCAATCTTTTGTTCAGACATCTTTCGGCCAACCGGTGCTCACTGGTGAGACAACTGCATTAAGTGTAACTCGAATCCTTGATGCGATACGAAATGTAGACCCCTCCACACGTTTTTACCAAGCAAGCTCAAGCGAAATGTTTGGGAAAGTAGCGGAAGTTCCTCAGAACGAAAAAACGCCGTTCTACCCAAGAAGCCCATATGGAGTAGCAAAAGTTTATGGCCATTGGATAACTGTCAACTACCGTGAGAGCTATAACTTACATGCTTCAAGCGGTATTCTATTCAATCACGAAAGCCCACGACGTGGGCTAGAGTTTGTAACGAGAAAGATAAGCTATGGAGCTGCTTCAATTAAGTTAGGACTTGAAACTAAGCTTTCTCTTGGGAATCTTGATTCAAAAAGGGATTGGGGTTTCGCTGGGGATTACGTAGAAGCTATGTGGTTAATGCTCCAAGAGGACTCCCCCGATGATTATGTAATTTGCACTGGAGAGACCCATAGCGTAAGAGAGTTCTGTGAAGTAGCGTTCAGCCATCTAGGTTTAAGTTACGAAGACTATGTGGAAGTTGATGAGAAATTCTTTCGACCCGCTGAGGTTGATCTGCTTGTAGGAGACTATTCAAAAGCCTCCGACAAACTTAAGTGGGCACCCAAAACGACCTTTGAGGAACTTGTTACAATGATGGTTGACGCTGACATGGCTCTTCTCGAAGGAAGGCTTAAAGGACTAGCGTGAAATCATCTGCATCAGCAAAGATAGTTGTCTTGTCTGGCGGGGTCGGAGCTGCAAAACTTTTAAACGGGTTACAAAAGGTAGTCGACCCTAAAGATATAACAGCGATTGTTAATGTTGCAGATGATACTCAACTCCATGGACTACACATATCCCCTGATCTAGATACCATTGCTTACACTCTCGCTGGAGAAATAGACCCCAAAAAAGGATGGGGGCTGAAAAATGAGAGTTGGAATGCGATCGAGATGATCTCTCGTTATGGGGGTGTTGACTGGTTCCAGCTTGGAGATAGAGATCTTGGTACACATATGTATAGGACCCACCGGATACTCCAAGGAAATTCTTTGACCGCTGTCACACAGGAAATAGCCACGAGCTTGAAAGTTGGAATTAGAATCCTGCCGGTAAGCGACAACCCGATCAGCACATTTGTCTCAACCGCTACCCTAGGGGAAATAGAATTCCAAGAATACTTTGTTCGGCATCAGCACAATGTAGAAATCGAAGATGTGAGTTTCAAGGGAATCAAAGAAGCTGAACCAGGGCCCAATGTGATCGATGAGATTATGTCTGCTTCAGCGATAATAATTGCCCCATCAAACCCGATAGTTTCAATTGGGCCGATCCTTGGAGTGCCGGGAATATCTGAGGCGCTTCAAATACAAAAGGCGAGCACTGTCGCAGTTTCGGGAATTATTAACGGGAAAGCCCTTAAAGGCCCAGCAGACAGAATGCTCCTCGAACTAGGACATGAAGTATCCCCCACTGGCGTTGCAAGAATTTACCAAAATGTGGCCTCTAAATTCGTCTTGGATAATGCAGATGCTCAATATACAACTGACATTGAAAAACTTGGTTTTACATGTTTAGCAACAGATACTGTTATACCTAGTCAGAAGAAATCCGCAAGATTATGTTCCACAATACTCTCTACATTTTTTCCGGAGGTGCTTAAAACATGAACCTAGAAATTCTTCCGATTCATGGACTTCCAAAAATTCAACCAGAGGATGACCTTATCGCTATGCTTGGCGACTGTGGAGAAATACAGCCTTTCGACATTCTTGTTGTCACACAGAAGATCATTTCAAAAGCCGAGAATCAGCTTGTAGAAATTGATCCAAACGACCCTCTTAGCCATAAACCCCTTGTCGAAAGAGAGTCTGTTCGAATCCTCCGGAGAAGAGGAGAGCTAATAATCAGCGAAACAAAACACGGATTCGTGTGCGCGAATGCAGGTATTGATCTTTCCAATGTTGAAAAAGGGCAAGCAGCTCTTCTACCGGAAGATAGTGACCGGTCAGCTCAAAGGCTAAGAGACGGCCTTAAAGGAAGATACGGACTTGAAGTAGCTATCATCATTTCAGACACATTTGGTAGGCCATGGCGACGAGGATTAACCGACGTCGCAATCGGGTCAGCCGGAATTACCCCCATTCTTGACCTTCGAGGAGAACCTGATGCCTTGGGGAGAGAAATGCAGGTAACTGAGGTTGCCTTAGTTGATGAACTTGCTAGCGCTGCCGAACTCGTAATGGGGAAGTCAGAAGGTATTCCAGTAGCAATTGTCAGAGGGGGCGACCCTAACTGGTTTGGTGAAGGCAGTGTGAGAAAAGACCTTCTTCGGGACCCAAAAGATGACCTATTTCGGTAACCAACTACTCAATTCCAAGTTCCTTGTTGATTCTGGTACTTGAGTCTTTCTTTGTAGAACCCCCAACCCCGAACACCAGCTCAATATTGTGTTCTTTACATACCTCTCCTTCGGGTATATCTGATAACTGATTTCGGTCTCCGCCATTACAAAATATCAAATGAAAATCTTGGTTTGTGCTTGCAATATTCACAATGGTTTTTTTAACGGATGAGTCTTCATCAATAGCGATATAAGCATCATCTACTATCGAGAGAGCTTTTATGATTCTTAACCTATCCCCCTCAGGAAGAATGATCTTCCCTTTCTTCTTCTGCTGCTGAAAATCATTATTAACGATAACTACTAGACGATCCCCTAAAGACGCACCAGCTTCCAAATAATCTAGATGGCCACAATGTAATGGACTGAAATATCCGCTAACTATTACGAGAGTTTCACTCTTCATCTAAAGCCCCTGTAATGAATCTAGCCCGACCACGGAAGAACCAATGACCGGATTGATTATTCTTCGGTTCCAAAGTCTTGCGGGCCAGGAATATCTGATGTATTGGGTTTGGTAATATTTTCTCGAGACTGTCCAGTGACTCCCTCAAGTGTCTCTACTCTGTCCGGCATGGGAATCTCTGCACCCAAAGGCGCTCTAGCAATTGTAAATCCTTCAAGATCTTCTAGAAATCGGACATCGCCTAAATTCTCAGTATAAATTTCCGCCGGCTCCCCTCCTAGTAAGGCATTCTCCCACCTTACGACTTGAATTACTGCTTCCTCTCCCCCGCAATCAACTCCAGCTTCTAAGGATTGATTACCTGGAAGGACTATCGCCTCTTCTGAAATCTCAGCACCCATTGCAGTCAAGAAGACACTTAGACGTGCCTGCTTTCCAGTAACAGAAGATGAAAATGGATGGATATGAATTATCCCATCCTGATGTGAATGTATCCCTTCAGGATCGAACTCACTTTGGAATACAGGAAGAAAGGAATCTGAGACACAATCATAAACTCCATATGCGGCATGCCAATGATCTTGGAGAGTTGGAGTAACTTCTGCATCACGAGTAGCACGAGCAAATATAACAAGGAACAAGCCTAAAATAATTACAAGTGCTACTGCTGAAGGAAATCCTAAAGCGCGACGCTCACTTGGCCCAGAAGTAGCCCCAGCCCGCTCAGCGCGAGCAATCTTTTTTGCAGACGATGCCTTACCCATGTCCCAATACGGTAGTGGACCAACAGGAAAATATGGCACACCAACGAAGGTTCTTTTAAAAAAAGTATAAAAAAACAGACTTTTTCTTACTTTTTCCGAAAATCAAGCTAACAACCGCGTATCTGTCCAGCTCTTTCCACCGCAGCTTGGATCTCTGCTTCCTCATCTTCACTGGCTTGAGACAACATGACGAGGCTTTGAGATTCTGAAACGTTACTCGAAAGAATTACAGAATCATCGAACCCAACCAGTCCTTCTTGGACTGAAACCTCATTGGAACTGCTGTGGGCCTCGACAGTAATTTGGTTAGACAAACCTAAAGTAATTTCATCCTGAGAGTCTGAGTCGCTCTGAGTATCAGAAACCCCAGAGTAGTCGTTCCCAAAAATCATCTCTATACCTCTACCGGCCTCTTCTTCTCGTTGAATTAGTTCAGCTCCCGAAATCAAGTAAGATTCCAGGAGTATCGCTGACTCCAGTTGAGAAGCATCATAATAAATCGTTGTTCTCTCAAAGTCGAATGATTGAGCGTTTCCAGTTTCAGAGACACGAAATCCGGCAGCAACTAGGTCATTTGCAATGCGCTTTGCCTCTCCCGTAACCCCAGTTCCGTTAAGAAGAGTAATCCCGAAACTCTTCTCTGTTTCACTACCTCGAAAAACATCAAGAACGATTTGAGCCTCTGCCTCTACAAGACGAAGAATTGAATAAGGGCCGTCCCAGTCAAAAACCGTCGGAAGGGTATACCTATCTAGATCATTAACTTCAAAACCTCTGAACCTACTTGCTAAGTCAATCATATCTTCAGGGGTCATACGGTCATCCAAGGTTAAGTAACCCCCTCTGAATACATCTTCTATAACACTTCTTATCTTCCCTGGGTCTCTAAACCCCGAATCAAATGCTTGCTGCAAGGCGAGAATGAGAAAGTCCTGTTGGCGATCCATTCGATCGAGATCACTTAGAGTATCGATCTCTCTCCACTCTCCTTCTACAAATGCTTCCATCGTTCGACTTCTTACAATTCCTAGTCCCTGTTCTGGAGTGAGTGATACGCAGCCGGTTTCTTCAATGTATAAATGAGCCTTTTTGTCTCTAATAGGGAACTCGATATAAAGATCTAAACCGCCAATAATTTCAAAGAGTTGGAGAAAGCCATTGAAATCAACTTGGATCACATAATGGATTGGGATCTCAAAATAATCCTTGACCGTCTGAACCAAAGTCTGTGGTCCAGTAAAAGCAAGTAGGCTATTGATCTTTTGGTGTTCCCCTCCGTATCCCGAGATAGGGACCCATAGGTCCCTAGGAATCGAAACAACAGAAACGTTCGTGTTTCCCGATTGGCCTTCAGGCGACTCTCCGGTATCTAGACGAAGAATTATTAGTGTGTCTGTCAAAAGCTGAGATGATGACCGTATGTCACGTAGTCGATGATCGTCAGGAAGGGAAGCAACGGAATCAGTACCAATCAGAAAAAAGTTAACTGTTTCTCGTTCGAGGATTTCTTCAGGGAAAGAGGTCTCGCCGACCTCAGGTTCTTCAGATGGCGAAGATTGAACCGTTTCTTGCGTCAGAATATTTCCATACGCTGTTCGCGGAATGCTACTAACAGTATCTTTTGCATACGCTAGAAGGGCAGCAGATAAGGAAGCCCCTAGAAAGGAAACGATAAGTAACAGAATACAGGCCCTCTGAATCCAAGTTCTTCGTGGACGTGGTCGACGCTCTATAGCCATTGAGTAAAAGTAGCCTCTTTCATCCGTCTGTTTCTTGCACCCTCGCAAGTTTATAGGGGCCTGAGCGAAACTATGTCTCCTGAAGTTACTTCATGAACCACACCTTCGTTATCTTCGACTAGAAGGGAACCTAACTCGGTAATATCTTTTGCTAATCCTTCTATGGGATCAGAATCAGTTGTGATCCGGATAGCTTGCCCTATCGTTCCAGAAAATGAACGGTAGGTTTCCCAAAAAATCGAGCTTTGAAAGTCTAAATCTCCTAGGGCCGAAAGAATAGTCTCAGCGAGAAGAACCCGATCTGGAGGGTTACCTAAGTCGGAAAGTGAGATCGCTTCCCTTTCGGTCACGACATCCTTAATGTTACTTGGATGAACATTTATACCTATTCCAACAACAACGAATGCCTGAGTTCGAACCAACTTAGATTGTGCAAGCACTCCAGCTAATTTTACTTGCTCTCTATTCTCTGTATCGATAACTACTATGTCATTCGGCCATTTAATTCTTGCCTCTCCAAACCCGAGAGAATGCAAAGCTATGCAAGATGCTACAGCAACACCTGAAGCGAATACACCTAAATTAACCTTCTCAGTATCAGCTTGGAAGCTAACCGACATTAGAAGAGAAGAATTAGGCTCAGCTACCCATTTTCGACCTCGGCGTCCTTTCCCGGATGTTTGAAAATCAGCTATCAAAACCATACTATCAACATCCTCAGAAGAAGATTTTTTCAAAAGATCGGTGTTGGTAGATCCTGTATCTTCAACCCACAAAATGGAACTAAATCCTTTGCTTTTTAAGGATTTCGTCAAGTATTTCCCCCTCTCTATGACTGAATCTTTTTCGGTGGGTTTTGGGTTATCCGTTTCTTTCGAGTTCATATTCTGTAACGTTAGACGAGTGTTTACAAAAGTGCTCGTTGCCAACAGAGGAGAAATTGCCGTTCGGGTGATTCGCGCATGCCGTGAACTTGGAATTCAGTCGGTCGCCATCTTCTCCGACCTTGATAGAAACTCTCTTCATACTCGACTTGCGGATGAAGCATACGCCCTAGGTGGAAGCACAGCAGCAGAGAGCTACTTAGATATCCCGAAAATTCTACAGATAATCGAAAAGTCAGGTGCTAATGCCGTGCATCCCGGATATGGGTTCTTTTCGGAAAATGCTGAATTCGCCGAGCAGATAACTGAAAAGGGCATCATATTCATTGGACCCCCACCCGATGCAATTCGTGTCATGGGAGACAAAATTAGTGCGAGAAGAGCTGCTGAGAAGGTAGGCGTTAGCGGAGTTCCTGGAACAACTGACTTCATCGAGGATAGCTCCGAAGTAATTGAGTTTGCTAGAGAACATGGCTACCCGATAGCAATTAAAGCTGCGTACGGGGGTGGTGGCCGAGGAATGAAAGTAGTCCATGGAGAAGGAGAAATTCAGGGAGCCATCGATTCCGCCAAACGAGAAGCTATCGCTTATTTCGGAAGAGGCGAACTGTATATGGAACGCTATTTGACAAAACCAAGGCATATAGAAGTTCAAATACTCGCTGACTCCCATGGAAAAACACTGCACTTAGGCACTAGAGATTGCTCAGCACAAAGGCGTCATCAGAAATTAATCGAGGAAGCACCAGCTTCTGGTATCGACGCTGACATCCTTCAATCAATGGGTGAAGCTGCCGTTGCAGTCGCTGAAGGTTGCGATTACGTCAATGCCGGAACAGTTGAGTTCCTATTCGAGAACGATGCTTTCTACTATCTAGAAATGAACACAAGACTCCAAGTCGAACATCCGGTAACTGAGATGGTCACAGGTATCGACCTTGTTCGTCAACAGCTGCTCATAGCCCAAGGGGAAAAACTTCAATTCTCACAAGAAGATATCGAGATAAGCGGTCATGCGATCGAAGTTAGAATTAACGCAGAAAATCCGGCGGGTGGCGCATTTCTTCCTAGCCCTGGAAAACTGAAGAAGTTTAAAGTACCTGCTGGCTTTGGAACAAGGTGGGATGGAGGCTAT
The DNA here is from genome assembly GCA_902565595.1 of Actinomycetota bacterium. Lineage (GTDB taxonomy): Bacteria > Actinomycetota > Acidimicrobiia > Acidimicrobiales > UBA8592 > UBA8592. Next base: position 4,585 of record CACFFD010000038.1, on the reverse strand, counting down.
GAAGAGGGAGATGAAATTAGCCAATTCTACGACAATCTCATAGGTAAGCTCGTCTGCTGGGGAGAAAATCGAGAAATCGCAACCGCGAGGACTGTAAGAGCCCTAGATGAGTTTGAGGTTAACGGACTTCATACAACCATTCCTGCTGATCGGGCAATTCTCATACATCCTGATTTCGCGAACCTAGAACACTCGACCAAGTGGGTTGAAGAGGTCTTAGACCTTTCGGCACTTTCAACTTTGGATCTAATAGATCTAGATGATGAAGAATTGACTGAACGCTCAGCGGTTATAGAAGTAGAAGGTAAACAATTTAATGTTTCGATGTGGGTCCCAGACAGCTCAAAAGGAACTAGACGGAGAGCAACATCGACTTCCGGAAGCTCAGGTGGAGGTGATGGGAAAATTTCAGTTCCGATGCAAGGAACCATCGTTAAAGTCTCTGTCCAAATCGGAGACGAAGTTACCCCTGGAGAAGTTCTTATGGTGCTTGAAGCAATGAAAATGGAGAACAACGTCACAAGTGACGTCGCTGGAAAAGTGGCAGAAATACATGTAGCTGCGGGAGATTCTGTTGGCGCAGGAGATGTAGTCCTAATTATCGACATGGATTAGCCCTCTACAGGAGGAACCCCAACCCATTGTTCCAGAAAGAACTCTATGGAACCACGCTCGAATCAATTGGCCCTAAACTTAGATAGATTCCCAATTGATCTATGATTATGACGACTAAAAAACCAGATGTAACGCTTGGCAGTCTATCTTCGCACAATGAAGATGATGTTCGGCGCTCTAAACGATACAAGAGGATACGAAGCCTAGTCTACGCTGATTTTTTAGTCCTAATGACGGTTCTCTTCAGTGCAGTTCTAATACGATTTGGGACAGATTGGCCTAAAGACTTTTCCACTTACCTCCTTGGGTTTCTCATCGCTTCATCCCTTCACTTACTTATCTATTATTTCGGTGAGCTATACGATGCAGCTCCTCGAATAGGTGCAAAACTCTGGCTTCCCAGAGTCACAGCACTAACGTCGATCGCTATCCTACTTCAGGCCACTGTTGCCCTGATCACCGACTACTACCTAATGCCTAGGGGAAACCTTCTACTTCTCTGGGTATTTGGAACAATGGGGGTTACTTTTAATAGATGGCTTTCTGGGAAAATACGAATTCGCCGTTATGGCACTCCAAGAGTCCTCTTGGTTGGTTCCACAATGGATATCAGACTAGGGAAAGAACATATTAAAGAGTGCGAGTCAAAACTTGAAGTCGTGGGCGAAATCAATTCTATAGAGCAGCTCTCCAGTGAAATTGAATCTCAACAAGCTACTGATATTTTATTATTAACGAGCGGCCTTCTCGGCGAAATCTACCCGAAACCACTAGAGGATCTTGAACTGAAGAGAATTGGAGTCTTCCAGCAAATTCTTCCGTCAGATACCCTTCTAGGCCTTCGAAGGAGCATTCAAATTGCCGGAATGCCATTTACAGCGCTTAGAGCTCATACTCTCTCAACTTCCAGGTCCCACTTTAAGATTTTCACCGAATGCATCTATCTGGTAGTGCTTCTTATTCCGGCATTGCTACTTACATTGTTCACTGCAACCTATATTCGGGTAATCGCTGGAAAGAAAATAATCCACAAGCAGAAACGTGTTGGGAAGTTTGGCTCTACCTTTGACATGTTGAAGTTTAGAACCATGCAGCACGATGCCGAGGACCAGACAGGTACCATCAAAGCACAAAAAGACGACCCCCGTGTTATCCCAGGCCTACAGTGGATCCGCAGATCAAGACTTGATGAACTTCCACAATTCCTAAACGTCCTCAAAGGGGAAATGTCTATCATCGGCCCAAGGCCTGAACGACCTAATTTTACGAAAGAGTACGAGGGACTGATCCCTGGATATGGGCGAAGACATGATATCCCTCCCGGAATCACTGGCTTAGCTCAAGTGTCCGGCCATTATCATACTGACCCAAGTTACAAATTAGGCCATGATCTCCAATATCTAGTGAACTGGTCACCGATACTAGATTTACAGATTCTTACACGAACTTTATGGGTAATTTTTACTGGACGAACTTAACGAAACAATGAAGAAACATAGACCCTCGGTAAGCGTGATTATGCCAGTTAAAGATAGCGGAGAACGTTTACGCATGAGTGTTGCTTCCGTCCTGAACCAAACCTACCCGGCGGTTGATGAAATCATCCTAGGAGTTGGGCCCTCAAGCGACAATACGAAGCAAATAGCGGCAGAATTGGAAGCCGCAGAACCGCGAGTAAAAGTTGTTTCCAACCTTTCTGGAAAGACGGCAAGCGCATTGAATATAGCCGCTTCGATAGCTACCGGAGATTACTTGGTACGAGTAGACACCCACTGCGAGCTTGAAAAGGACTATATAGAAGAAGCCATTCAAACGATCATTCGAACCGGAGCAGCGAATGTGGGGGGAGTTCAAAAAGCAGAAGGGAAGACGAGAGTTGAAACCTCTATAGCTATGGGGATGACTTCTAGATTCGGTGTAGGCAATTCTAGATTCCACTACGGCGGGAAAGAAGGCCCATCAGATACTGTCTACCTTGGTGTATACGATGCTGAAATATTTCGTGAACTTGGTGGTTTCAACGAAACCTTAATTCGTAATCAAGATTACGAGTTAAATATACGTATCCAAAAAAATGGTTATTCTGTATGGTTTAACCCAAAACTCATTGTACGTTACAGGCCTAGATCATCATTTCAAGGCCTCTTCCGCCAATACTTTCAATACGGTCAATGGAAGAGGTCAGTTTTACGACTTCACCCTTCATCAATAAAAATTAGACAAGTCATCCCGCCTCTCATGATTATTAGCGTTCTCTTTGGAATCACAATATCTATCTTCCTTACTCTATGGGGGCTAATAATTCCTGGCGTATATTTGACAAGTGTTGTAGCAGCCACTCTCGTGCAGAAATCTAGTAAAACAATAGAGAAAATTCTCTTGATTTTTATTTTTCCTACTATGCACATTGCGTGGGGTTTGGGATTCCTAATAGGGCCGTTACTAAACAGAATCAAACCAAGGAATTAACGCAAGAAGCTGCATACTTTATTAGAATTCTCTAAGAACCCATGCATTGCCTTGAATCCGAGCTGATTTTCAGCAATTATTGATATGGGCGGTGGATAGTGGAGAGCCATGCCTAGACACAGATTTTTTAACAAAATACCGAAGCTCTTTCTTCGTCTTCCTAGGTTCATGGGTGTCTGCTTATCGGCGATAACTGCTCTCCTCACCATCGGAATCACTCCAGTTCATGCTGATATCCCTACCAATTCATCTGTTATTAGCATTGAAGGAAACGGATGGGGTCATGGTGTCGGGATGAGTCAATACGGAGCTTACAGCCGCGCACTTCCTGTTGATCAAGGAGGGGGAGGCCAAACCACTGAACAAATTCTCTCTTTTTACTACCCAGGAGCAACACTATCTGTTGTTGAAACTCCAAGTGATCTCAGTGTTCACATCTTTAGCGGCGAAGGAGCCACTATTACAACTTCTGGACCGATCGATCTTGTTAACGCATCAGGTAACGTATTCGCAAGCATCCCAGCAGCAACTGTCCTAACTGTGAACCGCTCAGCAGGAGTTATATCAATCACCACTCCGGACAGTATCGACCAATGTATTGAAAACGCCCAGCCAACAAATATTCAGCACTGTACGGATGGTCCGATTTCGATTGATCTCGTTGAAGGAGAACCTATCCAAACCGATGTCATCGAACAATTCACTGATGTAGGGACGTCAGGAAATAGTTATCAATGGGGACAACTAGTGATCCGCGAGCGAGACTTGGAGGGCGATGGGATCTTTGTACTCCTAGAGAATTTACCAATGGAAAAATATTTGTACGGGCTTGCAGAGGTATCACCAAGTTGGCCTGCTGCAGCTTTAGAGTCACAGGCAATTGCTGGTAGAAGCTACGCGTTAGCACATATCAACAGCCGTAGGTCTTCTCAAAACTGGGATCTTCCTTGGGACTTATATTCCACGATTAATGACCAGTACTACATTGGATACACACATGAATCAGCTAGTAACGCTTCAAACTGGATATCGGCAGTAGATGAAACAGCCGGTAAAGTCTTACTTGACGGAGAAGACCCCATTAGCGCTTTCTACAGCTCTTCAAATGGAGGGTACAGCGAGTCAGGGGCATATGTTTTTTGTACAGCCGCTAATCACCCATGCCCAGATATCCCTTATTTACCAGCACAAGTCGATGATTTCGATAGCTTAAGCAACCCTTATGCCTCATGGCAGAGAGACTACACAGGAGAGGAAGTAGCTACCTGGCTAGCTTCATCATCCGTTGGTTCAGTAGGAGCAATCACCGGAATATATGTCAGCAATGGTTTTGGAGCTTCTGGAAGAACTGATCAAGCCAACGTAACTATTGTTGGAACAGCAAGGACCGCTGTCACCAAAGGTGACAACTTTATGGCAATTGTCAACAGAGGAGTAATTAATCAGGGAGGTGGATACGGAGATCAAATTCTCTCGACTCTATATTCGATTGAAGGAATGT
>CACFFD010000037.1 GCA_902565595.1 Actinomycetota bacterium | reverse complement strand
TCCCGCAGGTAACCTGGGGAACGAACCCCGGCCAAGTAATACCTGTTCGGGGAACTATCCCAAATCCGGATGATTTCGAGGATCCTGCTGAACGAGAAGCGGCAGAACGCGCACTTGAATATATGGGCTTAGAGGCAGATACTCCGATCTCCTCTGTCCCTGTTGATACTGTTTTCATTGGTAGCTGTACCAATAGTCGGATCGAGGACTTACGAGCAGCAGCAGCAGTTATAGAAGGAAGAAACGTGTCTACTGGGGTTAGAACATTGGTTGTCCCCGGATCAGGAATGGTAAAGCAACAAGCTGAAGAAGAAGGGCTAGACGAAATATTTAAAGGCGCTGGATTTGATTGGAGAGAGCCAGGTTGCTCAATGTGTCTCGCTATGAACCCAGACAAGCTAAGCCCTCGAGAAAGATCCGCAAGTACAAGCAACAGGAACTTTGAAGGACGACAGGGGCGCGGAGGAAGAACTCACCTTGTATCTCCTCAAGTTGCCGCTGCAACTGCGATCGCAGGGCATTTCGCAACTCCGGAGGATCTCTAATGGAGCCAGTACACATTATTCAAGGAACTGCAGTCCCGCTAGATCGTTCCGATGTTGATACTGATCAGATAATTCCGAGCGATTGGCTGAAGCGTGTTGAAAGAACAGGGTTTGAAAAAGGCTTATTTTCAGAATGGAAGGACGACCCTGAGTTTATTCTAAATGATGAGGCATATTCTACTGCTTCGATCTTGATTGCCGGCCCTAACTTTGGAACAGGGTCCTCTCGCGAACATGCCGTCTGGGCTATCCAGCAGGCTGGCTTTAAAGCAGTTATTTCTCCTAGATTCGGGCCCATTTTCAAAAATAACTCCACGAAAAATGGACTCGTACCCGTAGAAGTCGAAACCGAAATTGGGAATCGTCTTTTAGAAGAAGTCCAACGGCAACCTCTTCTCGAATTCGTAATTGATGTCGAACGGGCGCTTGTAGAAATTCCTGAAATCAACTTCGAGTTTTGGTTTTCAATTGACGAATCTGTGCAGGAAAGGTTACTGAATGGACTGGACGACATCAGTATCACTCTCTCTAATGAAACATCGATAAGCAGGTTTGAAGAGAGTCGTCTAGATTGGCTTCCTTCCCAGAATAAAATCTAAAAAAGAGGTTTTTCGGGAACTGCAATCGATCTCAGAACGTCAGAGATACATCAGCAAAAGTGAATGAGGGGAAAATGAAAAAATACTTTATACCTATCGTATTATCTCTTGGAATGATTGTAGGCGCATGCTCAGACTCTAGTCAGCTTGAGTCGACAGGATCTCCGATCGATCTTAGTCCTGACAACATCGAACTCGTGACGAGCCTTGTCCCGTTCTCAAACTGTGATGAACTACTTTCTCACTTGAAGGAAGAAGCACGAGAGCGCGTAGGCCCCTACGGGTTGAATTATCAAGGAGGGTCATTTTGGGGGATGCCAGAAATACTTCGGGTTGAAACTGAAGAAATGATGGAAATGGAAGTAGCGAGCGCTGAACCGGTAGCATCAGCCGGATCAGATTCTGGCAGTAATTTCTCTGAAGACGGCGGGTCAGGCGATAATTCCTATACTGGGACAAATGTCCAAGAAGTAGGCGTGGATGAACCTGACATAATCAAAACAGATGGAAATCGTATTCTGATAATCAATAATGGGATCCTCTCCCACATCGCAGTTGACGGATCACAAGGAACAAAAACCGATCAGATAGAGGTCAGTGCCGGGTGGGGCCATGAACTATTTATCTCAGGGAATCGAGCTCTTCTATTCACCAACGGCGGAGGATATGATGACGACGTCGTTATTATGGACTCCTCTTCTAGCGAGAGCGAAGACATAGCAGAGATGTCTGTAATGCCAGGGTTCTACGTTCCAATGGCTTATGTGATTGAAATAGATTTGTCAGACCCTTACAACCTGCAGATTATTGGGGAAATGAAGATAGAAGGCCAGTATCTCAGCGCGCGGCTGGTTGGGGACACGGTTCGGATGGCAATTAACAGCGCCCCAAATCAGCTCGAATGGGTTTATCCAAGCTCGCCAGGATCGGAAGATAGGGCAACTAGATTCAACAGAGAACTCATCGACGAAACAACAATTGAGGACTGGACCCCGCGCTTCACCCTCACCAGAGGAGAGATTACCTCTACTGGATCTCTCTTAGCGTGTGAAGACCTGCACCGTCCAGAGAACTTTTCGGGCTTCGATGTGGTTTCTGTTCTAAGTTTCAATATTGCAGATGGGCTAACGGAAGGCAGTGGCGTTGGCGTACTTGCGAGTGGGCAAACCGTCTACTCTTCGTTAGACCGTTTCTATATCGCCACTACCAAATGGATGGAAGCTGAAATCTCCGAAGAAGACTTTACTGAATGGTCTGAATCATATTCAACAGATATCCATGCCTTTAGCATCAGTACAGATACTCCGGCACAGTATGCAGCTTCGGGAATGGTACAAGGAACATTATTGAACCAGTTCTCCATGGATGAGCATGACGGGTATCTTCGTATTATCACAACCACCGGGTCGCCGTGGGATGAACGCAACCTGAGCGAAAGCCAGTTAATTGTCCTTGAAGAGCAAGACAATGCTCTCAAGAAAGTCGGGCAAGTTGGAGGGCTCGGAAAAGGAGAGTCGCTCTACTCTGCTCGCCTTCTAGATGAAATCGGTTTTGCCGTCACTTTCCGACAAATAGACCCTTTTTACGTCTTAGATCTAAGTAACCCTACTAATCCGCAGATAGTTGGAGAATTAAAGATCCCAGGATTCTCAACATACCTGCATCCAGTTAATGAAAACTATGTAATAGGTATCGGACAGAACGCTACCGATGAAGGGCGAGTACTCGGTCTCAAGGTCAGCCTTTTTGATGTCTCTGATAAGACAGATCCTCGCGAAACGGCAACATGGACAATGAACGATGCCAATTCACCAGCTGAATGGGACCATCGCGCCTTCCAGATTTACGGACAGACGATAATACTTCCTGTCCAAAGCTGGTCAGGAAAAGTAAACGGAGCTGTCCTTCTTGAAATAGGAGAAGGGCAGATTACATATGTAGGTGAAATTACCCATGAAACTGGATCGTCAGGCCCAGTGAGTGACTGCCGTGAAATAACTGCCGATGAACTCGGGGGAACAGAGTTAGAATTTTGGATTAATGAATACGGCCAATACTTCCAACTCTGTAGCGAGACCGACATCGGAGGATACGAAAACTCATGGTGTGAATCAACTCCCCTATCTGAGATAGACGACTGGTACGGTAATGGGGTAAGCGCCATCCTTAAAGAAATTGGGGCTCAAGATGGTGACCGTATTGAAGAATGCTGGGTGGAGCCTTTCGATTGGAGCTTGCAAATTCAACGGAGCCTCATAATTAACGATGTTCTTTGGACTATGAGTTGGGGTCAACTCCAATCAAACTTACTTGACGGGTTGGAAACTAAATCAGTAGTGGCTATTGGTTAAAGGGACTCAAAAGAGAAGGCGCCACCTAGGGGGCGCCTTCTGCACCCCATTGTTAAAATAGGGTTCAAGGGTTGGAAGAACTATTTTATCGGCTATTCGACCTGTCGCATATGCCCAGAATCCTATAGAGTCAAGGTTATATGAAAGTACTTCGCAAACTCATAAAATATGCAGCCATAGCAGCGATAGTCGCCTTTATCGTGTCACGAGTACGAAGTAGAGCTGCAGATCGAGATCAGGACGAAGATGATAATGACTTCAGCTGGCCTCCTATCAATCTCGACGACTCGCAAGAACTTGATTCTAAGTTGACCGAGCCTACTGACGGAAGCCCTTTGGAGCCGCGCAGCTGGGTCACATGCGATGCTAGTGGCGACTGCCCTTCATCACACCCGATTAAAGCTAAAGATGGAAGCGGCCTATACCATGTACCGGGAGGGAACGCTTACGAACGTACAATTCCTGACCGGTGTTACTCGTCAGCAGAAGATGCTGAAACAGACGGTTACCGACCCGCTCAAAAGTGATCTCAAAGACTACGGCTCTAAATTTAGAACTGAACATCGTGTCACGCCGTCTGTTTCTATAAGCAGCTCGGCTACGGCATCTGGGACTGGATCATGCGTTGAAATTACCATCAACGCACCTAGGCCATCGATACTCCGTCCTACGTTCATATCAACAATGTTGATTCTTGCCTCCCCGAGAGTCGTCCCTACTTTCCCAATTACTCCTGGCCGATCATCATTTCGGAGGATAATCATATGCGTACTTGGTGGCATATCAACGGTGTGGTCATCGACCATTACGATCCGAGCTTCGCTCTTTAATCCTACAAGCGTTCCTGCGATTGCGTGATCTCCTCCGCGGACAGTAATTGTGTTGACATAGTCAGCAGCTGAAGTAGTAGTTACTGAACGGATTTGTACGCCATGTTCTTTTGCTACATCAAGCGCGTTAACGAAAGAAATAGACTGATCACTGACTGCCGAAAGTAGTCCTTTGACAACTGATAGCTCTGTTATTTTGTTGTCATATCCTCCAATCTCCCCTGCAAATTCTATTTCGACCATTTCTGGAAGTGCGTTTGAAAGCCCTGAGAAAATTGCTCCGAGCTGCTCAGCTAGTGGAAGGAATGGGCGAACAGTTTCAGCTGCTTCTGTTGCTGCAACATTCACAGCGTGGGGGACAAATTCTCCGAGAAGAGCTAGCTCTATCTGTTCAGCAATTGACTCTCCAGCCTTGTCCTGCGCCTCAGTTGTGCTAGCTCCAAGGTGTGGAGTTACGACGACCTGAGGTATCGAAAAAAGCGGAGAGTCTGTAACAGGCTCATTCTCAAAAACATCGATCGCCGCACCTGCGATTTTCCCTGATCTAACTGCTTCAGCGAGATCATCTTCGTTGACGATACCACCTCGGGCAACATTAATTACTCTGAGATTGGGCTTGGCATGGGCAAGTAATTCAGCGTCTATAAGATTGTGCGTTTCAGGAGTTTTAGCAACATGGACTGTTACAAAGTCTGAAACTCGCATCAGCTCATTCAGTGGCAAGAGTCCAACAGACAACTGACGGGCTCTTTCAGTTGCCACAAAGGGGTCGAATGCTACCAGATTCATCCCGAAAGAAAGCGCTCGTTGCGCTACCAGCTTCCCTATTCTTCCAAGCCCTATAATTCCCAAAGTCTTGTCAGCAAGTTCCACGCCGGTCCATTCATTTCGCTCCCATCGACCACTCTTCAAAGCAGAATTTGCCTGCGGAATATTGCGCGCTTGCGCAAGTATCAAAGCAATCGTATGTTCCGCAGCTGAAAGTACGTTGGATTTCGGGGCATTGACAACCATAACTCCTTGTTCAGTTGCTGCATTGACATCAACATTGTCTAAACCAATCCCGGCCCTACCGATTACCAACAGATTTTCACCACTCTTTATCACTTCTTTCGTAATGGTTGTTGCAGAACGGATGATCACGGCATCAGCGCTCTTGATCTCTGTCAACAAATCCTCTTGAGATAAATCAAGTTTCACATCAACGGTATGACCGGCTTGACGGAGTCTCTCAATTCCACCATCAGCGATTTTTTCTGTTATCAAGACACGTGCCATCATTCTAATCTAGAAGGTCTTAGCCTAATAAGGGCAACAATTTACGTATATGTACTTACAATAAGCAATTAGTGCACACGGTGATTTCTTCGCCAGCGCTATGACATACAAAGGAAGCCGATATGGCTGATTTAAATTTCTATGCATTTGACTGCGACCATCACTATTACGAAGCCGAAGACGCATTCACTCGGTATATAGATCCCCTTTTTAAAAGTCGAGCCATCCAATGGGCCGAGATCAATAACAAAAAAAGGTTGCTTGTCGGCGGAAAAGTTAACCGGTTTATCCCGAACCCAACGTTTGATCCAATAGCGCAGCCCGGATGCTTGGATGCTTATTTTCGTGGGAAAGTATCTGTCTCAGATATTCGTGACGCGTTTGGGGACTTAGAGCCCATTAGTGAACGGCCTGAATATCGCGACAAAGACGCAAAAATAATGAAACTAGATGAACAACGCCTTGAAGGATGTTTTCTCTTTCCAACATTAGGAGTGGGAATGGAGTCAGCTCTAGAGCACGATATTCCCGCTCTTTTAGCAGCGTTTACAGCTTTTAATCGATGGCTTGCAGATGATTGGAGTTTTAATTACAAAGATCGACTTTTCGCTGCTCCTTACATTACTCTCGCCGATGTTGAGCATGCCATCGATGAATTGGACTTTGCACTAAACAATGACGCTCGCCTTATTAACCTTCGCGCCTCGGCAGTTGCAACCATCGATGGGAAGCGAAGTCCTGCCGATAAAGCATTCGATCCTTTCTGGGATCGAGTTAACAGTGCAGGAATAACTGTGGCCTTCCATGCAGGAGATGCCGCTTACGATTTTCTGTTCGCCCACTGGGGGCTCACTACAGAGTTCGAAGCATTCCGATACGACCCTCTTAAACGGCTTCTCAACTATTCAAATATTGCAGATACCGTGGCTGCGCTCATAGGTGGAGGGCTATTCGATAGATTCCCAAATATTCGCGTCTGCACCATTGAGAATGGTTCGGATTGGGTCAGCGGACTAGTAAAGCGCCTAGAGAGAGCTTACAGACAAGCAAGTTATGCATTCTCCAAAGATCCTGTTGAGATTTTTCGAGATCATATCTGGGTAGCCCCATATTACGAAGATGACCTTGTGGAACTTCGAGATCTTTTAGGCGTCGATCATATTCTATTTGGTTCCGATTTTCCCCACGCCGAGGGGTTAGCTGTCCCCACTGAATTTGTTCACGATCTTCAGGGCTTCAATGAAGATGAAATCCGGAAAATTATGCAATCAAATGGGAAAAAGTTAATTTCACCCAACATCTGAAGTTCGGAATAGAGGAAATTACCACATGCCATTTCAAGATCATATTGCGCTTGAACAAGTCAAGTCAGGGGAATACAGCGTAACCATCCATGACAAGTACTGGATAGTAGCAGGTCCAAATGGAGGATATTTGGCTGCGCTATTTGCAAACGCCGGCGATCTTCATGCCAACTCTCCAGAGCGACAACTCCGGAGCCTAACAACCCATTTCCTCTCGCCTCCTAAATTAGGAGACGCTAGGATCATGGTTACAACAGAACGCAGTGGCCGACTTGTCGATTTTCTGCGGTTTGAACTCGTGCAGGACGATAAGACCTTGTTACTTGCGACTGGAGTGTGGGGAGTAGAAGGAGAAAGCTCCTCGTTCCCTCAATTGAGAATGCCTGATGTTCCGCCTCCAGATAAATGCATCCCTATCGACAGGATCATAGAACATCCGATTCGTCTTCGCGAGCAGTGGGAAACAAGGTCTGCTATGACTCCAGAATTGACTCAGGATAGCATTGGGCAGCAAAGACAGGAAGCGGACCTTTCCTGGTGGATACGCCCCGCCGAACCTACAGCTACAGGAACTCCTTTGATAGTTGCGATTTCTGATGCTTTGCCTCCACCCGTGTTTTCGATAACACCTAAAATACGGTTTGTGCCGACGATTGATTTAACTGTCCATATCAGAGCAGAGCTAAGCGCTATCAGTTGGCCTGCAGCCGAATGGGTACTCGTAAGGTTCGTAACACGACATGTGTCCAATGGTTACCTTGAAGAAGATGGGCAAATCTGGCTTCGAGACGGAACTCTTCTGGGCATGAGCAGACAACTATCAGTCGTAAAGCAGCTCAATTAAGCTTCAGTCACCTCTTACTATTTCGATCTGTTGTATCTGGTCTGAAGGGTCAAATCCGAAAATTTGTGCAAAAAACGAGTACTCAGCTTCCAGTGCGGCCACAATATTTTCAGCCTTTCTAAATCCATGGCCTTCTCCGCTGAAGAGAAGGTACGAATAAGGAATCTCTCCTTTTTTTAATGCTGAAACAATATGGTCTGCTTGGTTTTGAGGGACAACAGCATCATCAGTTCCTTGGAGAATGATCATAGGGCAGGTAAATTTCTCTGAATGGTTAATTGGAGAACGCTCTACATAGGTTTCTCTTTCATCTGGGTAGATTCCTATTAAGCGGTCGAGATACCGTGACTCGAATTTATGCGTGTCAAGAGCAAGGCTTTCGAGATTAGCAACGCCATATCTACTAGCACCTGCGGAAAAGGTCGAATGGAATGCCAGAGCCGCGAGGACGGTGAATCCGCCTGCGCTTCCTCCCTTAATAGCTAAACGTTCTGGGTCAGCAAGTCCTTTCGAGACCAAATAGTCCGCTGCGGCGACACAATCCTCAACATCTTTTATGCCCCATTCGCCATCTAGTTCCTCCATATAGGCCCTGCCAAATCCGGTGCTTCCTCGGTAATTTACGTCAACGACCGCCCATCCACGACTAGTCCAGTAACGCAAACCTAATTGCAGTTCATTTCTGGCACTTCCAGTAGGTCCTCCGTGAGCTAGGACCAAAAGAGGGGGCGTTTCATCGGTTAAACCGACATGGTTGGGGTGAGCAGGTGGGTAGAAGAGAGCATATGCTTCTCCCCCATCCATTGAAGGGAACGTGTGAAGTTCCGGTTCTGGGAGATATTCATTTGATAATCCGTGCGATTTTGGATGCCGAATGATTTCTTGTTCCGGTGATATTTGAATGATAGTCGGGCCAGATTGATGGGTAGAAGCTAGGACTATAGGAACTCCAGATGATAAGCATCTGATGGAATGGATGGTTGCCCAGCTTTCGATGACTGAACCAGTTGTGCTGTTTATCAGTAGATCCGTATGCGTATTTCGGGCTGCGAGAAGAATCTCTTTGTTGCATGTAATTGCATACCGTGATTGGCCTAAACCCCACAGGGGACCTGCGATATCAAAATCGCCGCCGCACTCTAGAAGGCTCTCTTCGGGATTGAACCGGTACAAGTTTGACCAGCCTGTCCGGTCACTTATGAAAAAGAGATCGGAGTCGTGGGACCATTCAGGCTGCATTATGGATTCCTCCATTCCCCCTTCAACCTTTTTTGCCTTAATGACGTGGCTGTCCTCGATTTGACCAACCCACAATTCAGTTCCGTACCATGGCATTGATGGATGAAGCCATTGGATCCACGCAAGAAATTCTCCATCGGGTGAAGGGCGAGGAAAGGCATAGAAGTCAGCCCCAACAACTAGTTCATTGATTTCTAAACTACCGTCGGTTGGTATTGAGACAATCTGATTATCTGGCTCGAGAACTGTTTCATCATCAATGTGATAGTGAACTTCTCGGATGCAAACTATGGATTCGCCGTCAGGCATTATCCGGCCGTCAGCGAACCGCCATGATTGATTCTCCGGTGATTCTGGTGTCAAAAGGTCGATCTGCCCCTCAGCAGAAATTCGTCGGATGCGTTGATCTTGAAATTCTACGTAGTAGAGAGATCTATCGGCGACAAACCATGCTCCTCCTCCATATTCGTGAACTCGTGAACGGACATTTGCATCGGGTGGAGTCACTTCACGAGGTTGCCCATCTTTTTGATGGAACATGATCGCGGTTCTACCACCTTCGTCCGGCCTGGACTCTGCCCACCATATATCGTCACCGTCGGCAAAGATATCTGAAATGGTTGAAACACCTGCGACGAGTGACTGCGCAGATATGGGTGAGGGCCAACTTCCGTATGGGAGCCTACTCGGAGATTTCATCGCTATTAACTTTGCAGTAAGTCTGCAACTCTTTGGATGCCTTCTTCAAGTTCTTCATCCCCGAGCGCGAATGAGATTCTGGCATACCCAGGGGATCCAAATGCTTCTCCAGGTACTAGGGCAACGTGGACCTCTTCGAGAAGTATCTTTGCTAGGTCAAGAGTCGTTTCAGGAGTCTGACCTCGAAACGATTTTCCTAGGACTCCTTCAAAATTTGGGAACGCATAGAATGCCCCTTGGGGCTCGAGGATAGAAACTCCTTGTATTTGAGAGAGCATCTTAAACATTACTTGTCGTCGCCTATCGAATGCTTCTCTCATTTTTTTTACGTCATCGAGAGGTCCTGAAACTGCAGCTAGAGCAGCACGCTGCGAAATGTTCGCAACATTTGAGGTCTGGTGAGACTGCAATGTGGAAGATGCCTTGGCCACATCAGGAGGGGCTATGATCCAGCCGACTCGCCAACCTGTCATCGCGTATGTCTTTGCTACTCCGTTAAGCACAATACACCTGTCCTGGATCTCAGGCACAAGGGTCGGAAGGGAGAAGTGTTCGTTTTCCCCGTAAACCAAATGTTCGTATATTTCATCCGTGATGACCCATACATTGTTGTCAGCTGCCCATTTACCTATCGCTTCTATTTCTTCTTTCGGGTAGACGGCTCCCGTCGGGTTTGAAGGGGAGCAAAATATTAAAGCCTTGGTTTTCGCGGTTTTTGCTGCATCAAGCTGCTCTATGGATATTCGAAATCCGGTTTCCTCTGAGGTGGGAATGACTTTTGTCGTTGCTCCGGCGAGAGCCACAGGCTCCGGGTATGTCGTCCAATAAGGAGAAGGCAATAGGACTTCATCTCCTGCATCGAGGAGTACTTGCATACAGTTGTACACAGCATGTTTCCCCCCGTTCGTAACTATTATCTGGTCTGGAGAGATAAGTAACCCTGAGTCACGCTCGGTTTTTTGAGCTAACGCTTCTCTTAGCTCCGGTAATCCACCAGCTGGACTATACCGGTGATTAACTGGGTCAGAAATTGCTTTTTTCGCTGCATCAAGAATATGTTCTGGAGTTGGAAAGTCTGGTTCCCCAGCTCCGAATCCTATGACTGGGGCTCCAGCTGATTTCAGTTCTTTCGCCTTGTTTGTGACAGCAAGCGTGGCAGATGGTGATATCGCCCCAACGCGTGTTGACACCCGAGATCGATCAGACAATTTTCCTCCGTTAAGTTCAGTTTCACTATCTTGGTCTATCCACACAAAGAATGCAGATCATTTCGTTGTTTTGGTTGAAGTTTCTTGTTTTTCCTCTTTCTTTCGCCATCTGACTGGGGAACCGGAGTAGATTCTGGATATGGATACTAGTAAATCGATCACTGTACCTTCTGAGCTGCTTCCTAGTGATGGAAGATTCGGAAGCGGGCCATCGTTAGTGAGGAAAGAAGCGGTTGATTCCCTTTCAGCAATTTCAGAAAGTTATCTCGGGACAAGCCACCGACAAAGCACAGTAAAGTCCATGGTTCAAAGACTCCAAGAAGGATTAGCAGGTTTGTTTGAGCTTCCAGATGACTGGGAAATATTACTTGGGAATGGCGGTGCGACCCTGTTCTGGGATGCTGCGTCTTTTGGACTGATTCGGGAGAAAAGCCAGCACTTAGTATTTGGCGAGTTCTCATCAAAATTTTCTCAGGCAATCATTGATGCCCCACATTTGAGTACCCCAGAAATAATGACGGCTGAATTCGGATCGGCGCCTTCCCCTTCACCATCGAATGTTGACCTGTATGCTCTGACACAGAATGAGACCTCTACTGGAGTTGCTATACCGCTTAGAAGGCCTGAAATGGTGTCATCGGATATGGCTCTTGTTGCTGTGGATGCTACTTCAGCCGCTGGTGGGATGCTTTGGGATCCGAAAGAAGTTGATTGCTACTATTTCTCTCCACAAAAGAGCTTTGCTAGTGATGGAGGGTTATGGATTGCTGCTTGTTCGCCCGCAGGTATCGACCGGATTGAGGAAATTTCAAATAGTGGCAGGTGGGTCCCAGCTGGACTTGATTTGAAAATAGCGTTGGAGAATAGCCGGAAAAATCAGACATACAACACTCCTGCACTGTCTACGATTTTTCTAACTGTTCATCAGATTGAATGGATGAATGAGCAGGGCGGACTTGAATGGGCAAGCAGGCGTTCCATGGAGTCATCGACACATCTGTACCAGTGGGCTGAGAATCATGAATATGCGGCGCCGTTTGTGAATGATGTGGATCTTCGAAGCCCAGTAGTAGTAACTATAGATATCGATGAAAGTATCGATGCAGATACCTTGGTGGCAGCATGCAGAGAGAATGGAATTTTGGATATTGGTGGCTATAGAAAAATTGGGCGAAACCAGATAAGGGTCGCTACTTTTCCCGCTATCGAACCTAATGACATCGAAGCTTTGACAAGCAGTATCGACTATTTACTGGAGTCACTCATCTGAACACGGCAGGAAAGCTTCTTATCGCAAGCCCTCTTATGGGTGACCGGAATTTTGAACGGTCTGTTGTCTTGATGATCGAGCATACGAATACTGGTGCTGTTGGCCTGGTTCTGAATCAAGCTACGAAAACGACCACGCAGGAAATTCTTCCGGAATGGGCTCCATACACCAGCGCTATTCCTGAGATATTCATCGGAGGGCCGGTTGAACCAAATTCTTGTCTGGCTCTGGGAAGGTTTGTAGGAGAAACGACCGTAGATTATCGTTTTGTTTTCTCAAATGTGGGGATAGTTGATTTAGCTTCAGATCCAGACAAACTACCGAGTTCTCTTACGGAGATGAAAGTGTTTTCTGGCTATTCAGGTTGGGGTCCAATGCAACTCGATTCTGAACTTGCTGCAGACGCATGGTTTGTCGTTGAAGCAGATCCGTTTGATGTTTTTAGTTCAAATTATCGCGAGCTATGGTCCCTGATACTTCGACGCCAGAATGGGCCGATGGCTTGGTTAGCGAATTACCCAAAAGATCCGAAACTTAATTGACTTGAGAAGTTCTTGATCGGTCAAAAAGTTTCTCCGGAGGATGGTAATCCCTGGGAGTAGAGTGCTGCGGTCGGTGACAACCCGAGATCAAGTAGGATGCTCGAGCAGCCTAACCAATGGCCCATAATCAGTGTCGCAGCGGTAGCACCGGTAAGTGGGTCAGCAATCGCATCACCCAAAAACCATAGAGTATCGTTAACTTCAGCTAGAAGATTGGCTCCAGCCGCTGCATCGTCACCAAATCCCACGCGATCTGGTTCCCTATACCGCCCATACCCTGTAATCGAACACCATATTGCGCCTCTTTCAACCTCTTCTTGAGCGTTTATACCTAAATGCTCAAGCGCTCGTGGACGTGATCCTTCAATCACTATGTCTGCATCACGGACTCTGGTTCGTAATCTGTCGATATCTTTGGTGTTTTCGAAATTAAGAGTGAGTATCTCCTTGCCTTGATTCAAGCGTCGATAGAAGGGATTGGCCTTATTCGGTGCTCCATCTGGACGAAATGAAGATTCGATTTTTGTAACTCTTGCCCCAAGGCGCATCAGATACCAGCTACACAGCGGCCCCGCCCACATGCTTGATAAGTCAACTACCTTTGGGTCTCTGCTGAACTCTACTTCCCGCCCCGCATAATGTTGAACCTCTGATGAAGCCTTCGTTTCCCCTACTTCGGAAACCGGCATTCCCAACAGTTTCGCTCGTTTGAGAAGTTCAGTCGAACCTATTTGTTTGACAGTTCGCTCAATAGCAGCCCAATCGGAGCCATCTACAGGGTTATCTAACCATGCTGTGACGCTTAGTTGATCATCGACTCTTGGTAAGTTCACTGCTATATAGCTGTCAGCTGTTGAGAGAATCCGGCATGACCCGCCCGCAGAAATATGCCCCCATCCTCTGTGGCCTAGCAGCGGTGCCCGTTCAACTACCAATGACAATGCACTTGGACCCCCTTTGGGGCCGCCAAGTTGATCCGATAGCCAGCTTAAAAGCGACGTAGTGGCTCTAAAGCGATGAAGCCACCGAAGATCTAGTCTCTTTAATCGAACATTTGGTGGCCCTACTAAATCGGCAAGAGCGACATCAGGCCAAATCGGCCAATGAGAGTACATTGACGATAAATCATCAATTACT
>CACFFD010000036.1 GCA_902565595.1 Actinomycetota bacterium | reverse complement strand
GCTATCTCATCTCCTAGTGAAAATCCAGCTTTATCTATTGCATCCACAAGTAGTTCTATAGCAGCTTCATTTGACTCAAGGTTAGGAGCAAAACCGCCTTCGTCTCCCACTGCTGTTGACAAGCCACTTTCTTTAAGAACTTCCTTTAAGGTGTGATAGCACTCTGCCCCCCACTGCAAAGCTTCAGAAAAAGAAGCAGCGCCTACGGGCATTATCATAAACTCTTGAAGATCGACATTGTTGTCTGCATGTTCGCCGCCATTTAGAACATTCATCATTGGAACTGGTAACACATGTGCGGTGGCGCCACCGAGGTATCTATAAAGGGGTTGTCCTAGATGGTTAGCACTAGCTTTAGCCGTAGCGAGAGAAACACCGAGCATAGCATTTGCACCCAAGTTCGACTTGTCGTCTGTACTATCAAGAAGAAGTAGTTTCTGATCAATTCCTCTCTGGTCTAAGGAATCCATCCCCGAAACCTCATTTGCTATTTCGCCGTTGACGTTCGCTACAGCTTGGAGTACACCCTTACCCTTGTATCTTATGTTCCCGTCGCGAAGTTCAACTGCTTCGAACTGGCCCGTCGATGCTCCGGATGGCACTATTGCTCGCCCACTAGAGCCTCCTTTGAGAATAACATCAACCTCGACAGTCGGATTTCCTCTAGAGTCAAGAACTTCTCGTCCAATTATTCGCTCAATTTGGGATGGATTGTTGCTTTGCATCTTCTCTCAATTGTAATTTGTTTGCACAATTAACTTTTACCCTCTATCCAAGTTAGCGCTTATGTGCCGAAATGTTATTGATGTGACTCATGTGGGTCTTGTTGTTTAGGGAGTGTTGATATTTCGATCACAGATTTGGATTAGTCAGTGTCCTTTACTGTGTTATCTCCAGAGGGCTCAGCTGTCGTAGATAGTTAGCTAGATCTTCAATTGGGGTTTCAGATTGATTGAGAACTATTTGCAATTCCGATGATTCGCTTTTATATACCGAACCCGAGTAAAGCCTCTTCACTCTTACCACCTCTGATGGTCGAAGGGAGATCGGGGATATTTTCGCAACTATTTGAGATTCTCCATTTTTGTTGAGTGGGCGACCTGCAATCTCGGCAATTCCGATCTTCCTAGCTTCACATCGCAACTTCGCTACTGAAAGCAGATTTTTCGCGATATGGGGAATCGGGCCGAACCTGTCGGCCCACTCATTATTAATTTCTGTGACATCTTCTAGTTCCTTACAGATAGCAAGTCTCCGATAAGCCTCGAGTCGTAAATCCTCCTTAGGAATATAATCCTCCGGTATCTGCGCAGGGACTGGGAGCTCTATAGAAATTTCTTGCATCGTTTCCAAAGGTTCGCCCTTAAGCGCTGCGACTTCTTCATTCACTAGCTGGCAGTATAGGTCGTAGCCGACTGATGCTACATGGCCAGATTGCCCTGTCCCGAGGAGGTTCCCAGAACCTCGTATTTCAAGATCTCTCATTGCGATTCTAAAGCCCGAGCCAAGCTCAGTTGCTTCTCCGACGGTACGGAGTCTCTCATATGCTGTATCACTCAGAGAGGACCCCTTAGGGGTCATAAGATAAGCGTAAGCTCTTGACCCTGATCTTCCGACACGTCCGCGAAGCTGGTGTAGCTGACCTAGACCAAGTTGATCTGCATTGCTCACAATAAGAGTATTTACCGATGGCATATCTATACCGGACTCAATAATTGTGGTGCACACCAAAACATCAAATGCCCTCTCCCAGAAGCCAACTACAACTTTTTCAAGTTTGTTCTCATCCATTTGGCCGTGCGCTACGGCTATTCTTGCTTCCGGGACAAGGCTCCGAAGAGTATCTGCCATCTTTTCTATATCTGCAACCTTATTATGCACGAAGAAAACCTGCCCTTCTCGTAGCAATTCCCTTCGAATAGCAGCGGCGATAATCCTTTCCTCATACTCCCCAACAAACGTCAGAATTGGCTGCCGATCCATTGGTGGGGTATTTAAGATTGTTAAATCCCTAATTCCAGTGAGGCTCATTTCAAGAGTCCTAGGGATGGGAGTCGCTGACAATGTAAGAACATCGATACTTGCCTTGAGCTCTTTAAGCATCTCTTTATGCCTTACCCCAAAACGTTGTTCCTCATCAACAATTAAGAGACCTAAATCACGGAAAACAACATCATCTGAAAATAAACGGTGTGTGCCTATAACGAGGTCTACTTCACCGGTAGACAACTGATTAATCACTCGTATTTTTTCCTTCGAGGTAAGAAACCGACTTAGTGCTTCTATCTGAATTGGATAAGCGCCCAATCTTGCTGAGAAAGTTTGGAAATGTTGTTGGGCTAGCAGGGTTGTCGGAACTAGCAGGGCTACTTGTTTATTACTCTGAATCGCTTTAAAAGCTGCTCGGAGTGCAATCTCAGTTTTACCAAAACCAACATCTCCGCAAACAAGGCGGTCCATTGGCTGTCGCCTTTCCATATCCGCTTTGACTTCTTGAATCGCGACAACCTGATCCGGAGTCTCTTGGAAAGGAAAGGAGTCTTCTACCTCTCGTTGCCATGGAGTGTCTGGTGGATATGCGTGACCTTCAGTTGTCAGCCTTTTTTGATATAACGCTACGAGATCTTGAACGATTTCTTGAATTTCTGATCGAACCCGAATTTTCGTTTTATGCCAATCACTTCCACCCATTCGACTCAGCGGCGGATTAACTCCACCGGTATATGGTCGTATCTGGCTTATCTGTTCTGCAGGGACATACAACTTATCCCCCTTTCTGTATTCAAGGAGAAAATAGTCACGTTCGATAGACCCTATAGAGCGAGTAACAATTCCTTGATATAGCGCTACCCCATGATGATCATGTACAACATAAGACCCAATTTGTAGATCCTCATGGAAAACTTTAGAACGGGCACCGTCTCCCCTTCTAAGCCTCTTCGAGCGCCTTCGTCCAGTCAAGTCTTCTTCTGATATAACAGCGATCCTCGCAGATGGGAATACAACCCCTTGACTAATCGGGCCATCAATGACATTTACCGCATTACTAGAGTCGCAAGTTGTATGACCTATGAGCACCTCGGTTTCTAATCCTTCCCGTTTGACAATGCTTGCTAGCGATTGTTTAGACTTCTTAGAATTCGCTATAGCAAAAACGGAATAATCTTGAGCGAACATATGTTGCACCTCTACCCCGAAGGAGCTTCGTAATCCTTTCGATTGCCAGCCACGAGCCGGAAGAGATGGCTGCCCTTCTCCCGTAGCAAATGGTTTGATCGATGTTGTTGAAACTCGGGCCTGCAGGAAGATTCTTTCGTATGGAACATGCAAGCGCTTAGTCAGTTCACCTTCCGCTATCTCCCATGTTTGGGACAGTGCAGGAACAATTCGGTTTTCATCGCGTAAAAGTTCTTCTACTTTCCTTTTTGATCGTTCTGGGTCAAGAAAAATCACCCTACTATTTTCTGGTAAACAATCAAGAATAGTTTCTTCCTTATCCACTACCCAAGGAAGCCACGACTCCATCCCGTCAAATACCTCCCCATTAGCAATTCTTTCCCAGTGCGCACGGCCCCATGGCGCACTAGAGATCAGGCCCTCAGCGTGATTTTTTATAGACTCTGTTGGGATAAGCTCTCGGGCAGGAAAAATTCGGACTTTCTCCTTCTGTGAAGTAGTTAGCTGATCGGAAACGGAAAATTGACCAAGACGATCAACCACATCATCCCAAAGATCAATCCGTATTGGGGTTTCTGCCGTGGCTGGGTATATATCAAGTATGGATCCTCGATTAGCGATCTCTCCC
The DNA here is from genome assembly GCA_902565595.1 of Actinomycetota bacterium. Taxonomy (GTDB): domain Bacteria; phylum Actinomycetota; class Acidimicrobiia; order Acidimicrobiales; family UBA8592; genus UBA8592. The sequence continues at coordinate 10,855 of CACFFD010000036.1, read as the reverse complement.
CTGTTCTCTACTTGCGCTACTCTTCTATACCCCATCTGTATGAGGATTTCGAGTGTTTCTTCAAGATCAAGAACCTCATTTATAGATACTTCAATGGGTTGAATTTCATTAACCGGAGCAACGATTTGTGTTGTTGCCCTAATAGGAGAAATAACAATTTTTGGACCTTGTGAATTTTTTAGTTCCCACGAAATCTTGGTCCGTTGACCCATCGTTCTGAGAGTCGGACTTACCCGCTCGAATGGGAGAATTTCCCAAGCTGGGAAGATTTCTACTTCTTCAATGCCGAGAATTGTCCGAAGGTCAGATTGTAGGGTGGAAGCTTCTGTGATTGTTGGAGTAACTATAAAGAGTGAATTGATGCTAGTAAGGTGGGCATAGGCAGCTATAGCCCAAGCTTGAGCATTTTTAGGCACAATAACGTTCTCAACGGAAGGACGAGCAAGCGAGAGAATAGCTTCCTCTTCACTGAGCGCCTCTAAGATAGATTCGAAACTCATACGATGGACAACTGGTAGATCACTGTGGTCATTTAACTCTTCGTTGTTCACGAATTGAATTCGTTCATCGCTGCTTGATGGCCATTATCTTGGATGAATTCAAGAGCATCTACAGCTATGGATTTTGAATGTTCCAATGCCTTCCTGTCGTCTTTACTAGGACGACTTAAGACATAATCTCGACCTCTCTGCCCTTCATGAATTGCCCCAACACCGACACGGATTCGAGTGAACTCTCTCGAATGAATGTGGCTCTCAATAGACTTCAGGCCATTATGGCCAGCGAAACCTCCACCAACTTTGATCTTTATTCTTCCTACTGGAAGATCCAACTCGTCGTGAATCACTATTAGCTGAGCAGGTTCTGAGATATTGTACCTATCCATCAGCTTTCGTGCAGCTAGGCCAGAATTATTCATATAAGTTTCGGGCACAGCAATAACTAGGTTACGATTCTCTGACTTTATTTCGGCACAGAGAGCATTAGCTTTACTTTTTCGTACTCGAACTCCGTAACGCTCTTCGAGCAGGCGAACCACTTCTGCACCTACGTTATGCCGCGTTCCCTCGTATTTCTTTCCTGGGTTACCGAGCCCCACGATGAGGTAGTCAGGAGAAGCGTCAAAGATTCGTTGAGTGCGCCTTTTACGCCGCACGAGAAGATCTACTCGCTATCTTCGGCTGGAGTTTCTCCATCGTCGGTAGAAACTTCACCCTCGTCAGATGCACCTTCTTCGCCTTCTTCGCCTTCTTCGCCGGCTGCTTCTGCCATAGCTTCAGCTGCCATAGCTTCCATAGTGGAACGGGTGACAGTTCCTACTGCGACCGTTTCTTCAAGATCGACTTCAGTTCGGACCCCGTCTGGTAAAGCGATATCGCCAACTCGTACAGATGAATTAATCTCCAGATCAGAAACATCCACAAATAATTCATTAGGAATAGCCTGTGGGAGCGAAAGCACAGAAAGACTGAACATAGTTTGATCAACCATTCCGTTCTCATCTCTGACTTTCTTGGCATCTCCAGTCATCGTGAGTCTGACATCCACTGAAAGTTCTGCATTTGGGTCCACTCTTACAAAATCAACATGAATGACTTCATCTCGAACCGGATGGCGTTGAAGGTCTTTTAGGATTGATAGATGCTTTGATCCACCAATCTCAATTTCAATTAATGCATTCAAGCCAGCGTCAGTGGTTAAGGATCCTCGCAGGTCTGTATAGCTGACACTAAAGGGCATAGGGTCTTGTTCTAAACCATACAAGACGCCAGGAACTCGCCCTTCGCGACGAAGCCGCCTAGTGGAACGGCTTCCCAGTTCACGCCCTTCTTCAGTACTTAGTACAAGTTCAGCCATTGCTCATTACTCCCTAATTGCAATAATCTCGCTTGAGGTTTGCAGATTTCTACCAGATGAGAAGTCTATCGTTGTGTTCTTCGACAGACACCTAGCTTAAATGCTTCCCTCCAAATATTTCGCTTACGCTTGTGTCCTCAAAAACAGCGTCTAGGGCATTAGCTATGATCGGAGCGACTGAAAGTACCTTAATTTTCGAGATATTTCTATCTTCCGACAGGGGCAAAGTATTCGTCATGGCGACTTCCTCGATGACAGAATTTTCAAGGCGTTCAATAGCAGGATCTGAAAAAACGCCATGAGTAGTACAGGCGTATACTTCCTTCGCCCCTCTATCGGCAAGTTGTTCAGCTGCACCTACGATGGTTCCTCCAGTATCAATCATGTCATCTATCAAAACACAAACTCTCCCATCTACATCCCCTAGGACATCTCCAGCCTCAACACGATTTTTTTGACTCTTCACTCTTCTTTTATGCACTATGGCCAAATCTGCAGTTAATTCGGATGCGTATCTTTCTGCAACTTTTACTCGCCCAGTATCTGGAGAAACAACCACAAGGTCATCTCCCAGCGTCCGCATATAGTCTACAAGAACTGGCATAGCTGTTAAATGGTCAACTGGCTTATCGAAGAAACCCTGAATTTGCCCTGCATGAAGGTCCACCGAAATCATTCGGGAGACACCTGCAGCCACGAAAAGGTTAGCTAGTAGACGAGCGGTGATAGGCTCTCTTCCTTCAGACTTTCTGTCTTGTCTTGCATACCCGAAAAATGGGCATACTACTGTGATTCGTTTAGCTGACGCGCGTCGAGCTGCATCTACCATTATGAGCTGCTCCATAATCGAATCATTAATAGTCATGTCTGTTGAAGCGGAATGACTTTGGATGATGAAAACATCTCCTCCGCGAACAGATTCGCTAAACCTGCAATGAATCTCCCCATTTGCAAATTCAGCGAGATTTGGCTCATCGAGCTTAACACCAAGGTGGCCTGCAATCTCTTCAGCCAAAGACAAGTTGGATCTCCCGGAAATTAAATGTAATCGCTTCTTGGTTACTAATTCCATATTAAAATTCCTTTAGATCGAGACATGGTATTTAAATCGTAGATCGAAAACCTATTTCTATCAGATGATTTCTAGGCTTCGTTGCATTTTGTATTATTCCAAAGATGCTTTGCTGGCCCGGCAGGACTTGAACCTGCAACCTCCTGGACCAAAACCAGGCGTTCCGCCAGTTGAACTACGGGCCATTGTATGTCTAATGAACTTATCGTATTTCGAACCCAATCGCGTATTTGGCGAGTAGCTAAGTTGAATTATTTACATTTATTCTAAACAAATTCGAAAAGTTCTTAAGTTGGTTTGCGCATTCCTGTAAAAAGAAATAGGAAAGCTAGCAATAACGCACATTTCTTCGATTTTTGCAGTAGGTTATACCGCTTATGGGTTCACTAATTAAAAAGAGGCGCAAAAGAATGAGGAAGAAGAAGCATCGAAAGATGCTGAAACGAACTCGAGCTCAGCGTCAACGCGGAAAGTAAATAGATCTTCGTCCTGAAGGATTGCTCTAGTTTCTAGTATTCTCGGACATGCTCTTCACTAAATGGTCGAAGGGTTCGAGCTGTTAGAAATCCTTGTCCTGGGAAATTCCCTTCTACAAACCATGTCGACCCGCTTCCAGCTAGCTTAGCTGTCACTCCGGTATGTTTCTCTAGCTTGTCTTTCCACAAGGAAAGATCTGGGCAAACATTTAATGCGGCTGGTTCTAGATCATTCCCGTTCGGCCCTACAGGACCACCCAACGAATCCCACTTCTTATACACGTCGACTGTTGAGCAGCCAAAGTCTGGTGTGATAAGAGTGAAGACTCTTTCCTGGTATTGAAGCGGCTCAATAATTTCTCCGACTCCTCTAACGAGGGCCCTTCCACCGTTAAGGTTAAAAGGGACATCTGCTCCAAGCTTGACGGCCTTTTCTATGTCCTCGTGTTTAAAGTACCTAAGAACAGCTGCTGCATTTCCGGAACCTCCTCCTAAACCACCTTTAGGAGGGATTCTTTTGTGGACTGTGATTGTTAGGTCCTCATCAACAAGGTCCAATGCTCTCATTACTAAGTCCTCTTCAGGCGGAGGTTCGATAGGATATTCACCTTGGTAAGTGACTTTCCTCTCACCCTTTTTTAAAGTCATAGAATCAGCCAAGTCAATTGTCACCATCTCTGCTTCTATAAAGTGGTAACCATCTTCTCTCTGACCTGTAATCCGAAGGGACAAAGTCAATTTCGCAGGAGAAATGATATTTGTGGCTTCGATTAAACTCATTAAGGCTCTAACTTTTAGCTGCTATTGCCAGAGAAACCCAATCATCGACAGTTAGGTCTTGAGGTCGAGACTTAGGGTCAACCCCAGCAGAATTGAACTCTACTGCTCCCACATGACCTTTGAGAGATTTTCTGAGCATTTTCCTTCTATGTCCAAATCCGGCCTTGAGGAGCCTCCACATTACTTCCAGGTTGACTTGTTCAGTACGCGAACGACGAGAAAATCTAAGCAAAACTGAATCCACCTTTGGGACAGGGAAAAAGACTTTAGGCGGGATTTGCCCAACAATAGAAACATCTGCCCAGTACTGTGCCTTTACGGAGGGTATCCCATAGCTGGAAGTCCCAACATTTGCAACAAAACGCTCTCCAACCTCGCGTTGTACCATAACTAAGATTTCCATCACTTGCGGTGCATTCTCTAAGAGGTCTAGTAACAAAGGAGCACTTATGTTATAAGGCAAATTCGAGACCATTTTCCATTTCCCTGGTCTTGTTGAGAAGAATTCGTCCCATTTGATTTCCATTGCATCTCGATGGAGAATCTCTGTCTTCCCTAGCATTTCAGTTTCCTGAAGTGTTTCATTGAGTGCAGGAAGTAAATAACGGTCGAATTCAATAGCTATTATCCGGCTTACCTCTCCAAATTCACAAGTAAGGGCTCCGAAACCAGCTCCAATTTCCAATACCTGGTCTTCTGGCCTTAGATCGGCTAATCGAATTACCTTTCGGATGATGTTAGGATCTGTGACAAAGTTTTGCCCCAGGGATCTGGATGGAAATATCGAGTGTCTATCTAGGATCGATTGGACCTCCCTAATACCAATCACCATCTCAATTCAATTCTCCATTAAAAATGTATAGCTGTATCGATCTACTGAGTTCTGTCATAAGTTTCGTTTCAGGTCACTTTAACTTGCTTGGCTTAGTATGTAGACCAGTGAACCCACCCTCCGCCAGCTGCCTGATATAACAACCACGCGCTCACATTAATATTTGCGATTGGGTCATATGGACTTGCGCCTGCATAACCGGCAGAAATAGCTCTTTGGTCCCAGTATTGGGGCATATGCTGCATAAGGCCGGCAGCTCCGCTTGTTGGGTTGGTGGCATCCGGTAAACCCCTACTTTCGCGGTGCATAATGGTAAGAAATAAATCGACATCGCTAGCGGGGCCTCCGTATGCTGCGATGGCTGCTACGACATCATTGCGCCATCTCTCCACATTTGGAATGAATGTTTCATTTACTTCAGGCTCGTACGGTTCAGGTTGAGAAGGTGAAGGATCAGGTTGAGAAGGAGCTGGGGCGGGTTGGGAAGGTGCAGGTTGGGTAAACGTAGGAGAAGTCGTTTGAACAGGAGTGAAGCTAGATGTGAGTTTCATTTCTTCCCCCTGTCCAACGTAATTGGGAACAAATGAAGGGGAAGCAACAGCCATTTCTTCAGATGGGCCATTTATGAGTTGCTTTGGAGAAGTTACATTTACCTCTGATTCTTCGCTTTTAGTGGTCAGATCTAATTCATTCTCGCCTTGCTTTTCTTCTGGTACATCTTGCTTGTCAGGGGTTGAATCTTCTATGTCGTGAGTAACGGATTTAACTATTGAGGGGAGATTCTCTTGGCTACGTGCAGGTTCAAGTGAATTAGGTTCACTAGGCCCAGTAAGTGATATCACGACAGAAGCTACCGATAGAAATACGACGAAGGCTCCGGCTATCGGAAAGCGCAAAGCGTGCAGTATTCGGTACCCCGTCTGTTCTTCCAGCGCCTAACCTCCGCCTCGCCGCCACGTTCCTATATTATGTGGTTGTTTTCATAAAATTGGCAACACCCATCCCTGGATGGGTAAGAATTTATTCTATTTATTTGGGATAGCCTCTGGAAGATCGTAAAAAGCATGGGTTGTCTCCCAGAGCTGTTCTGAGAGAGTTTCAACGTCAACTTCTCTCTGCTCAGCAATATATCGACCAATAACTGGCAGGTTGCTCGGTGAATTCTGTTGGCCTCGTAACGGCACTGGTGCAAGGTACGGAGAATCGGTTTCTACCATAAATCTATTGATCGGCGTCATTAACATTGCTTCTCGATTCTCTTGAGCATTTTTGAAAGTTACGATTCCTGAGAAAGACAATAATGCGCCTAAATTTAGTGCTAATTCCGCCTCTTTCGGTCCTCCGGTGAAGCAATGAAAGACAGTTCGAGAAGGTGTGCCATTTGATTTGAGGATCGTGAAAATCTCATCCCAAGCCTCTCTAGCATGGATGACAAGTGGAAGATTATATTCATGGGCTAGATCTATATGTTCGGCGAAGACTGCTCGTTGGGTAGATGGGGGTGAATAATTGTAATGGAAGTCCAAACCGCATTCGCCAACAGCTACGACACTAGGATTTCCGAGAAGTTCTTGGATACCTTGAAGGCCTTTTGCAGCTTCATGGGGATGTACTCCTGCTGTAGAAAAGACGGTTCCGGAAAAATCCTGTGCGAGAGCAAGTGCCTCTTTTGACGTTGCGAAGTCAGTACCTACGTTGATGATTTTTGTAACACCTTCCTGCTCCGCTTTCGCTACTTCTTCCCTGCCTTTAGCATTGTTTTCTATATGGCAATGATTATCCACCCACCTCACAGACACGGTTTGCGATTGAGAAATGGTCATCTTGTTAATTTAAGTTTCTATCTTGGTAAAGAGCGGCGTAGGTTTAGAAATAGGAAGGCCAACAGTCAATGGAACCCTGACCCATCCGTTTGGGCGACCTAGGAGATCGTCAAGTTTCTCTGAAGAAAACGGGAGAAACGGACTCAGCATCACACGAATTCCATTGATAGCGCTTAGGGCAACATATAGAACTGTCTTAGCTCGGGCCAGATCGGTTTTTGATATCTTCCAAGGCTCTGTTGCATTGAGATACCTATTTGCTTCTTGCGCCGCCTCCATCCCTTTTCGTAACGCAGCGCGCAATTCAACCGCTTCAAATAATTCTGCGGATTCTTCGAGAGAACGATCGATAAAAGCAAGCAAGGATGCATCTTCTTCGGTGATCTCTCCAGGTTCAGCCACATATCCGCCACAGGTCTTATGTGTCATCGAAAGTACTCGATTAACTAGATTCCCCCAATTGGCTACTAGCTCTTCGTTAACGCGTCTGACTATCTCATCGTATGAAATTTCGGTATCAGCTTGCTCTGGAAAGTTCGCTGCAAGGGCATAGCGTAATGCATCGGCCTGAAAATGTTCAAGGCCTTCCTCAATTGTCATTCCGACTCCTCTGCTCGCTGATGCCTTACCGCCCTTAAATGTGACATATTGATTAGCTGGAATATCATCTGGTAAGTGCAGTGGCTGGCCGTCCATTTGTTCACCTACAGCCATTAGTTGTGCTGGCCAGAATAAGGCATGGAATGGAATGTTGTCCTTTCCTATGAAATACACATGGCGGGCTTCATCGTTATACCACCAATGTTTCCAACGGTCTGGGTCTCCCTCTCGTTCTGCCCATTCTTTTGATGCTGAGAGGTACCCGATTACTGCGTCGTACCAAACGTAGATTCTCTTGCCGTCCCCAAGGTCTTCAACTGGCAATTCAATACCCCAATCAAGATCTCTTGTAATAGCCCTGTCAATAAGCCCTTCATCTCGAAGCCACCCGATCGCGAAATTGATTACATGGTTTCTCCACCCTTCTTTAGAATTTAAGAACGATTTGAGGGATTCATTGAAATCAGAATATCGAAAATAGAAATGCTCGGTTTCTCTAAGCACTGGGGTAGAAGATGACATCTTTGACTTCGGATTAATCAGTTCAGTCGCATCGTAAGTTTTCCCACAGTTGTCACACTGATCACCGCGTGCCTCATTCGAGCCACAATGAGGACAGGTTCCTTCTACATAACGGTCAGGAAGGAACCTGCTTACCTCAAGATCAAATAGTTGCTCGCTTTTCCGCCGGTCAATGTGCCCACTACCGAGCTGAGCAAGAAACATTTGCTGGGTGACATGTGAATGATTCGGCGTACCGGTAGTTGTGTAGAGATCCCACGAAATCCCTAATTGGTCCCACTGAGAAAGAAACTCGTTGTGATACCGATCAACAATGTCCTGTGGAGCTACTCCTTCTTCATCTGCTCGAACAGTTATCGGGGTTCCATGAACATCAGATCCGCTCACCATAAGGACTTCATTGCCAATTATGCGTTGTTGTCGCGCAAAAATATCAGAGGGCAAATACGCGCCGGCAAGATGCCCGAGATGACGGGAACCTGACGCATAAGGCCAAGCAACTGCTACAAGTACTGGAGAGGTCATATCTAGCAGGTTACCGCACCTATTCGAGGGTCGGTTGCCTTAGCTAATTTCTCGTAGATGACAAGTAGAGTTCGTAGACTTGCTTCTTCGATATTCCACTGACAGAGGCAACTTCTCTTACTGCATCTCTTGTCGATAGGCCGTGTTTCTTTGCTTCGTTTAACGCTGAAAGTATCTCTTCTGTACTCATTAGTTCTTTTTGGTTTGAACCTTCCAGAATAATTACTATCTCTCCTCTGACCTCTTTCGCAGATAAAGACTGAGCGAGTTGACCCAATGTACCGCGGAGATATTCTTCATGGATCTTTGTTAACTCTCGTGCGATTGCGGCTCTTCGATTTTCGCCCAAGTATTCCGAAAGATCCTTCAAAGTCTTGCTGATCCTCCGAGGGGATTCGAAGAGAACGACTGTGTGCGAACTCCTTGCTAGCTCTTGTAGTCTATTGGTCCGTTCTGCGCCTTTTCTAGGAAGAAACCCTTCAAAGAAGTACCGTCTTGAAGGAATTCCGCTTCCCACAAGTGCAGCTATCCCTGCAGAAGGACCAGGGACAACTTCAATGGAAAGTCCGGCCTGTGCAACTTGACTAACTATAAACTCCCCTGGATCGGAAATCGCAGGCATTCCAGCGTCTGTTACCATTACTAGTCGGCTGCCGTTTTGAATCTTGGAGATGACTATCTCACATTGTTGTTTCTCTGTGTGCTCATTTACAACAATAAGAGGTGGACGAGGGCTGCATTGAAGGTGGGCTAACAGCTTTCCTGTCCTTCGCGTATCTTCGCAACAGATAGCATCTGCTCCTTGTAGTTCTTTAATGGCCCTGAATGAGATATCGTCCAAGTTTCCTATGGGGGTACCAACAAGGACCAACCCTGGTTTCTTCATGTTTCCCTCCTTGGTGTGCTCCTTGCAAGAAATTCCTCAATGGCCCATAGGGAAGACAGAAGTAAATTTTGCTGCATCGATTTAAGTTTACAATAGTCGGATTATTGTTTGGAGGTCTCAAATCAGACGTTAAATCGGAATTCCATTACGTCCCCATCTTGCACTATGTAGTCCTTCCCTTCGACCCGAACCTTTCCGGTTTCACGAGCTTCGACCCAACTCCCACATTCCAGCAATATTTCCCAGTTTATGGTTTCGGCACGTATGAAACCTTTTTGAAAATCTGTATGGATCCTTCCAGCTGCTTCCGGTGCAGTTGAACCTTCGCGAAATGTCCAAGCACGGCTCTCTTTCTCCCCTGTTGTTAGGAAAGTCCGTAATCCTAAAATATGGTATGCCTGTTTAACGAATCTTGGAAGGGCCCCCTCTCCAAGCCCTAGACCTTCTAAAAGGTCGATCTGTTCATCTGGAGGTAATTCTGCAGCCTCAGCCTCGAGTTGGATACATGCACTAATCACTTCTGCCTTATCTTGAAGTTCTAGCGAAATAGGTTCTACTAGTTCAACACTATTAGATAACTGGTCTTCACCAACGTTGACTATTGCGAGAACCGGCTTAGATGTAAGTAAGAAATATGGAGTGAGATAAGCTAATTCCTCTTCGGATAAGCCACTCCGATAGATCGGGGTTCCAGTGGAAAGGATTTCCACTGCTTGCTGAATTACAGTTACCTCTCCGGCGATAGTTTTATCTATTCGAGCTACTTTAATTTTTTTTGCGATTTGCTTTTCTAATGTTTCAAGATCTGCGAGAGTTAATTCAATTTCGAGAACGCGTAACTGCTCAAGCGGGTCTGGGTCTCCTGGAATGTCTGGATCTTGAAAAGCTCGAAGGACAAAGACAATAGCGTCAACTTCTCGAATATTTGCTAAAAATTGGTTTCCGAGGCCTTCACCTTGACTGGCTCCTTCTACTAGTCCACCAATATCTGTGAATTGAACACTTGCGTGAACAGTGTTTTTGGATTGGCTCATTGAAGAGAGGAGCTGGAGGCGCCGGTCAGGGACTTTGGCTACTCCAACGTTTGGGTCAGTGGTAGCAAATGCGTATGGCGCAGCTAAAGCTGAACCACCAGTGAGAGCATTATAAAGCGAAGATTTACCTGCGTTAGGTAAACCTACAAATCCGAATTTTTCCATATCCCTCGAAGGCTACCGCCAGTGGTCGTGAGTTGTTGAAGCTTCTTGTATGGTAGAGGAAGAAACCGGAGGGTTTATGTCAAAAAGAACACAGAAGAAAAAGGCCAATGCTCGCCGTAAGAAAGCAAATCATGGCCGTAAACCAAACTTAGGACGCAACTCCTGAATTGTCTTTACTATCCGACTGATACTTGGTGCTACGAACGTTAACGTTACAGTCTGGACCGTGGACGTATAGATCTTGAGAACCTCTCGTTTTTTCTAAATACTTTCGCTTTCTCCG
>CACFFD010000035.1 GCA_902565595.1 Actinomycetota bacterium | reverse complement strand
ATTGTGGGTAGTTATTACAACCGTGCGCCCTAGAGCGACTTCCTCGGCAATCATTTCGAGAATGATGTCCCGTGAAACAAGGTCGAGTCCGTTGATGGGTTCATCGAGAAGGAGGACGCCACTTTCCTGAGCAAGCCCCTGGGCGACCAGTGTTCGTTGGCGCTCCCCGCCAGAAATTTCATGTAACTGTTTTTTGGCCAAGTGCGTTAAGTTAAGACGTTCTATCGCTTTGTTAATTGCATCATGGTCTTCAGAGCGAAAACGTTTAAAAGGTCCTCGGTTTGAATAGCGAGACAGCGAAACAACATCGCGGACACTAATTGGGAGAGAGCTATCAACATCTGTTGACTGCATTACGAAAGAAGGGGAGGGGCCGTTGATCTCAACTTTTCCAGAATGCACTTCAATTGTTCCAGCTAAAGCCTTCAGGAGAGCAGATTTTCCTGCCCCATTAGGTCCGATAACGGATAACAGCGAGCCTTTGGGGACTTCAAGATTCACAGCAGTTACGGCAATAGTGTTCCCGTATCGGACCTCGAGTTCATCAGTGACAATAGAAGTAGCGCATTCAGTCATTTTAAATTCTTTTTTCAACTTTTCTGTTTTTGGTGTGGCATATCACATCAAAGATGTAATAATGAGAATCATTCTTATTATAAATGAGAACCATTCTTATTATAGGAGGTTGTGAATGTTTCGCAATTCGATGAAAAAACTACTCTTGTCCACAACGGCTATCGCTGCTGTTATCTCACTAGCCTTAACTGGTTGCGGCGACAACCGCTCGATGGAATATGAGAGCGCGTCCGATTCATCAACGGCGGCGGAGAAACCGTCGATTGTCGTAACAACAAACATTCTCGGTGACATAGTATCGAACATGGTTGGTGAAAGTTTCAATGTCGAAGTCATTATGCCTCCCGGTTCTGACCCTCATGACTTTCAAGCATCTGCTCAGCAAGTAGAGAAAATGATGAATGCTGACCTTCTCGTCGTTAACGGTGCAAATTTTGAAGAAGGGATGCTCGATGTGATCGAAGCAGCTGAGTCAGATGGAGTTATGGTTTTCGAAGCTATCAGTGTCGTAGAGCAGCTAGAAGGCGGCGATGACCATGGCGATCACGATGATCATGGCGACCACGACGACCATAAAGAAGGCCATGACGATCACGATGGCCACGATCATCATGATCATGGAGGCGTAGATCCGCATTTCTTCACTGATCCGGCACGTATGGCTCAGGTCGTAGATGGACTGACTGACTTCCTTGTTGCTAATTTCCCTGCTGTTGACGAGAGTTCCTTAGTATCAACTGCGGGCAGCTACCAGCAAGAACTTGAAAACCTTGATGCCGAAGTTGAAGAGCTACTTTCTGCTATTCCTTCAGATGCGAGAATACTAGTTACGAATCACTCTGTTTTTGCCTATTTCGCTGATCGATACCAATTCGAAGTTCTCGGCTCGATTATTCCCAGCTCTTCCACGCTTTCAAGCGCTAGCGCACAAGATCTAGCAAGTCTTGCAGAGGAAGTTCGGGAAAAACAGGTCCCCGCTATTTTCGCAGATGCCTCATCGTCGAGTTCTCTTGCCGAAGCACTAGCAGGAGAAGTTGACGGCGTAGAAGTGATTAACCTGTACACGGAATCCCTAGGCGACCCAGGATCAGATGGTGCAAATTACATTGGTATGGTCAGGTTTAATGCCCAAGAGATAGTGAGAGGATTAGTTGAGTAATATCATTCAACTATGAGCTTTCTCATTGAAGCCTTTGAGCCCGCATTTATGCAAAGGGCGCTCATAGGTAGCCTGATCGCTGTCATAGCAACATCTCTCGTCGGTACATGGATAGTGCTGCGAGGGCTTGCATTCCTCGGAGACGCACTAGCACATGGAGTTATCCCAGGAGTTGCTTTAGCTGTTCTCTGGGGGTTTAACCCAGCCTTGGGAGCATTTGTGTCAGCACTTGTAATGAGCGGATTAGTAACATTTGTTTCAAACCGAACACCTGTTCGCGACGATACGGCGATAGGACTGCTGTTTGTTGGAATGCTTGCTCTGGGGGTGGTAATCGTTTCTAAGGCAGGTTCGTTTAAAACTGATGTCACTGCGATCCTGTTCGGAGATGCGCTCGGCATCACCAAAGCGGATATTCAGAACCAGATGATCTATACGAGTATCGTCATAGTGTTAACTGTTCTTCTGTATCGACCTTTCCTTGCCCTTACCTTCAATCAAATGAAAGCCCACACGTTAGGTATGCGTCCTCGATTGAGCCAAGCAGCGCTTCTCGGGCTCTTATCTCTCAGTATCGTTGCGAGCTTTCAATCAATTGGGACCCTGTTGGTTTTTGGATTACTTGTTGCACCTCCCGCCACCGCATCCCTCCTAGTCAAACGAGTCCCTCTTATTATGGCTGTTTCGATCCTTCTAGGATCTCTTGCTGTAGTAGTAGGCTTGCTTATAAGTTTTCATTACGGCACAGCAGGCGGCGCAACAATGGCTGGAATTAGTGTCCTATTATTCTTCATTGCGCTGATCGGCCATACAAGCGTTAACTTTCTGCGCACGCAGAGAACCTAAACTCTCCTACAGAACATTATTCGACGGTACCTCATTGAATTCCCCGCAGTTCAGGCATTTCAACTTCTTTTTAGTTAACAGAGCCAACCCTCCGAGGAGAAGTATTGACCGCATCGGACGTTTGGCAGTGAAGTCATTCCCACTGCAGTTCCAGCATCGCTGCTCGCCATATTCGTCGATCCAAACGTCCTTCATGGCTTCACGATACGCGATGGCAATAGAGCAGACAATAATTGAGATACTTCAGGTCACATTTCGGTTGAGAATTAACGCTCGCGCGAAGGAATACCTTTACTTGCTGGTCGCTAAACGGCCCAATAGGGGATTAAATCTCACCCGCTCAGGAATATCCTCTGCCCCCGGTACACCACGCTCAACCATGAAAGGGCGGAGAGCCTCCATTGCTTTGGGTTCGTCCCAATGAGGAATGGTGGGATACATATGATGAATAACATGAGTTTGCATCGAGTGGCAGAGAAAACGCGGCACAGGAATTGTCCAAAACCGGGTATCAGCGTAGCGGCCGGTTTGGGTTCCAGGCCTGTGGGGCTCCCAGGCGAAGAAAATGTATAGATAGGAGAGTCCTATCTTTGATGGAAGCCACCACACGAGAAGCGTCTCAAGAGGAAACAGGACAACCATTACCAGCTGAATTAAAGAGAGCAATTTTGCTATCGGGATGCCGCGTGTAAGCGACTGAAGGAAATCAGGGTCTCGTTCCGCGTGGCGTCCGACGGCTTCCATATCGTTCCGATGCACTGCAAGCGCCGGCTGCCACCAGTGGTCTCCTTTGCTGTGATAGTCGATATCTAATTCCGGGTCGTTTGTGTGGGCATGGTGCTTCATGTGCGTTGCCCGAAGGACCTCATGTGATTGTTTAAGCCCCAGAAGTGAAATTTGGCCGACAACAGGATCAATCCACCGCCAACGATCTTGACGTCCGGAGAGATTTCCATGCTGGCCTTCATGAGACGGCAGATAGGCCATACACATACATAGTGTCGCAACGGCAAAGCCAAGCCAGATTGGGGCAACCCCCAATACGGTCAGCGTTAGGATGGTAATCCATGCAGCTGACTGCCCAATCCCAATGAGGATCATCTCCCATTGGACGCGTCCCATGAACCTTCGAGCCACGGCGCGCTCGGATTTAGGAGATAAATCGCTTGGTGGCTGAGCGATACTCATAACCAGTATCCCCGTATGTGCGCATAGATTCCGGCGGCCAGGCCAATGATCAATGAAGCAGATAGTAGAATGATGTCGTTCGTATCAGGCCAGATTCGCGTGCTAGCGGCGAAAAGGACGCTGCCCCAGAAGATCAATCCAAACCATATCTTCCCCCACGTTTCTGAATGTTGGATAAGGCCCCCGAGGATGCGCGCTAGACCTGTTGGAGCAGTAGTGTCCTGAAATTCCATGGCTTTTAGGCTAGAAAAGAACAAAGCAATGCACAAGTATTACTTCGAATGTCTACAACCCTTAAACGACATTAGTCGCAGCAATAGCTGCTTTCGGTTTCCACCCTACCGTTCTGAACTTTTAAGTAGCTGGGACTTGAATGCGGCTAAATGCCACACCCAAGCCCCAGACTTAAGAGCCTTTTGATTACAGAACTCTTTGAAGAAAGATTGAATCAAACTGCGGCTCAGCGAATTCGCTCGAGCGAGCGAATATGCCTAGGTAGTCCTCATTAGCAAACAGTTTCTCATCAATGTCTTGAAGCTCCTGGAGTGTAGATCCAAAATGAACAAACTTCACTTCGTACCTGTCACCTGTAACTGGAAGCATTACACCAACTTCACGTCCACTGATCTCTGAAGCTAAGTCTGCTATTTCAGTAATAAAGGACATGGCACCTACAAAGTTCGTTGCTAGAAGCCTTCCAGTGCTAACGTGCGCAAACGCATCACGGTCACCCGGAGCACGATGCACTCTAGCGATCTGATCCGAGCTGAGTGATGCTACGGAGTCCGTAATGCCTGTCGCTGTAATCAATTGTTGATCGGCGAAATACCCTTCCATAAATGTTTGGTACTCTCCGAGTGATTCCCATCTCCCATTGAGCCAAATAGCATTTGGGTCTCCACCTATTTCTGTTCCTAAGCCAAGTGTGGTGCCGAACTTTTCATTTATCCGTTCCGTCACCATTGCAGCAAAGGCGGTTGCGTCAGCCATCCTTCCATCAGTGGCTGTAATTTTTCTAGCTGAAATATACATTACTTGACCTCTTTCTCTAGTAAATTTCGTAGTAATTTCTGCAGTTCTCTTTCTACTGCATCTTTATTTCAGAAATATTTCTCCTAGGTTAACAAACGTAGAATGTTAGGCCAAGTTAACATTAACAGCAGTGTGGGGTGAGAAAATCGGGATTGGGCTAGTGCCTCTCAGAAGGTATAAGGAGTTTCCATTAGGATAGTGAAGTGTCGCAGATTAGCTTAGGAAACATCATTTCTCTGGGTGTAAGAATCCAACCCATCGTATGTCTACAAAGCATATGATAAAAAGAGAAATGAAAATCAGAAGAAAGTCTTTAATAGTTTTTGTAGCAGGGATTAGCCTGGCATGCACCTGTTTTGTTTGGGCCTGTAGCGGCTCTGAAAATAGCTCTAAAGAAAGCGAAGCTAAAGAATGGGTTACTAACCATTACATCTCCTTTTGGAGTGGAGGTTTCTTTCAAGAGTCAGATATAGAGAACTTCACCAAAGTATGCATGATCGACCTTTTCTCAATGAATAGTCCCCATATTGAAGATGATGACTATTGGCAGGTAACAAAAGAAAGGCTAGAAGAAACGAAAAAAAACCCAAATGAAATACCTGCCGAGTTAGAGAGCTATAGATTTCGATCAGATGGTATTGAGAGAATGTATGAATGTGCTGAGAGAGAGTTAACGAAAACTGATTATGAAAATCTATTGGGGACAGAGTTTGATCCACCATTTGGCTAGGAACTGTTTCTTAAGCTCCAAAGCAGAAATTTTGTAATCGTCTCAAAGGTGGCTTAGATTGTAGTGATGGTAGGGGAAGCTATCCATCAAACTCCTGAAGATATCGAAAGTGAACTTGTTCGAAGAGGTCATATCGTTACGTCATGGGAGAAGATCGGTGAAATAACTATTGAAGCGACTGGAGTGGAGACAAGTTCATATCGAATAGGCCTTCCCTCCCTTGAGTCCTCTCCAACTGTCTTTAAAGCTTACTTCCCACCTGATTGCAGAATTGAAGCCCATACCCATGCATGCGACTATTCTGAAATTATTTTAGAAGGCACTCAAAAAGTCAGCGGAAAGTGGCTGTATCCTGGCGATATTCGTGTAGGTCTGGCAAATAGAGGTTACGGTCCGCTGATCGCTGGGCCTGAAGGAGTCACCGTACTAGTAATCTTTGCAGATGGTCATTGGCCAGCCGTTACGATCGGAGCTGGCGATGGCAGCACTCTTGGCACTGGGGAATTATTAGATCGTTTCAGCGCGGCTGACGAAAACTAAAACGATAAACGCACTGCTTAAGTTCTAGATAGACCTAGTCCTTGAGGTTTGTGGTTATTCAAGTAGGTGAGGTGCTCGCTTCTTGAGACGAAGTAGATCAACAGCATTTGTATTTAGCTTTTCAGTCAAGCCATCAACGTGACGCAATGTTCCCTTATCCCAGCCACCGAAATTAGTTCCGAATACCAGACGGTCCGTCCCGATCTGTTCAAGAGCAAATTCAAATTCTTTGTCACCGGTTACATGACAGTCAAACCAAAGACGATCTAAGGCCGTATCGAATGCGCCTGGTTCTCTGATCCATTCCGGCGAGGATGGGCGGCGTTCAGCTAACGCTCTAAGTTTCGCCCGATGCATCATCGTAGAACCACCACCATGCGAGATACAGACATCAAGTTCAGGGAAGCGGCGTGAAACGCCGCCAAAGACAAGCATAGAAGTAGCAATCATTTCTTCGTAGGAGAATTCTATGACTAAATCAAGACTGTACTTCCTCATCCTTTGGTCCCGAAGCGGCCCGTCAAGCCCAGATGCAGTCGGGTGGAGGAATAAAGGAACATCTAGTTCAACGCATGCAGCGTAGAATGGGTCCATGCGTTCATCGTCTAAGTCAGTGCCGAAATCAGTTCCGATGTACCCACCCATAAGTCCATAGTCGCTCACACTGCGTTCTAGTTCAGCTATTGCAGCGTCAATATCTTGCATAGGAAGCGCGGCAAAGCCCACGAAGCGATCTGGGTGTTTACTGATCACTGATGCTAAGTCTTCGTTATGAGCTCGACAAAAATTAATCGCATCAGCAGCTGGGATCCAGTGTAAGTATGTCAAAGGGTTGGGTGAAAGTGCTTGTACCCGGATTCCAGCTTCATCCATTGCTTCTAATCGGAGGCTTGTTTGCATAAAGAGAGATTCACGGTATGGCACTCCCTCAAGGCGCCAATCTCCAACTCTGAACCAAGTGGTCCCATCTTCATATGCACCAAGCTCAGGGCCACAGGTTGGACCGGCTGCTCCTAAGCTTCCTTCAAGAACAATATGGCCATGCACATCAATAAGACCGGTCATGAATTCCTCCCTTGACTAAAAGCATAGTCTCAAAACCTAGAAGGTATGAAACCCATAGTTACGCTGGCGGTTCACAAGGGCCTCCTTGGTTTTGGTGTGCCCAGTTTTCCTTATCTAGAATCAGGTTGAGTGGGAGGAGTGATTTGGATTCACAAGATGCGCAACGGTTATTACAAGCCGCTGAAAAGGAAGAGATTAGGGATGTCCTCATGCGATATGCAAGAGGTGTGGATCGTCTAGACGAGGAGCTTATCCGATCCTGTTACCACGAAGATAGTTATGATGACCATGGGCATTGGAGAGGCAACGGTCAAGATTTTGCAGGATTTATTGTGGAGTCGCTTCGGGAGCGCTCACATCATACGACGCATGCCGTAGCAAATGTGCTAATTGAGATGGACCCATTGGATCCTGACAAAGCTCAATCGGAATCATACAGTCTGGCGTACCTCCGAAGAAATGATGAAACTGGGAGAGAATGGCTTGACTTCTTCTCTGGTAGATACGTTGACAGATTTGAACGAAGAAACGGGGAATGGAGAATCTCCCATCGGGTCGTTGTTCATGATTGGTCTATCTCCAACCCCCTTGATTCCAGTGCATTTCCTCTACCCATGGACTCTTTTATACAGGGCAAAAGAGATAGAACTGATCCTGTGTATCAATAGTGATAGAAGACAAGAAGTCGGCTATCTAAGGTTAGAGACTGTATATCGCAATAGAGAGGTGTTCGATAACTTATTATGGGTTGCTCCTACTGACAGTTGCTATGACTAGTAGGTGATTTCAAGCTGTTAAGTTTGCAGAAAAGTTACCTGCGTAGTCTCTACATGAACTCCCGCAGCTATCCGTTCAGCCGTAAATTCTTCATCAGTCATAAATGCTCCAACTGTTTCCTGGTCGGGTGCCTCCATAACTAGATGCAGCATGTTTTCATTTTCCAGCTCAACGCCTTGGACAAGCACTCTTCCACCAGCTGCTTCAATTTTTGGGACCGCTTCTGTGTTGAACCACTCGCTAAATTTTTCGAAGTTATCTATCTCTTCTTGCAAAAGAAAAATCACTGTGATGCCTTTCTAATAATTCCTTCTCCTCAGACCATAGAGTGTCGCTGGGGTCGTGTAAACCACAGAGACTCATCCTGTTGCATCTCATCGTCGTTTCAGTGATCCAGCTACTACCCATGTCCTAGCTTGCTAAGGACCCAGAATACACCTGCCATGCCAAAAGTGACTTTGCAATAAAGCTAAGAATGATGTAGATCCTCTCGCCATGAAGATAATTCGACCACTTTCCCTTTGCTTGGTATTGCTTCCATTGGACGAGCGCAAAACAATTGAAGAATATGAAAATTGAGATGACAATACCGTAAACAAATCCTGGCGTTATGCTTTCAGGCGGCCCCTTAGGAGATATGAGATTCAGGGTTGTTGCTATCCAAGGAATAGCTCCCGCGAAGCACCCGAACCAAAACGGCAGCATGTCTCCATGGCCGGCTTTTATGTAACGCTCTTGAAGCCAGCCAAATAGAATCATGCAAATATTGACTCCTGCGATTCCGAGAAGGGCAATGTAATCTGCGGTACCGTTCAACTGGAGAATCACAATGATCATAATTGTGGATGACAAGGAGTATTCAATCCATCGATATGAGTTCATTCCTCTTTTGAGACCTATTGAGTATTTTCTAAAGGTCGACGGAAGGCAGATGAAGAAATGAAAGAATGCTGACAACGCCATAAATGCAGCAACCATGTAACTGATGTTGAGATTAAATAAGTTCACAGGATCAGAAAAGTTACCAGTTCCAGGAGCTTCTGTTAGATATGTCGCAACGACAGGGAGTGAAGCGTCATTTGACAGGATAAGGATCAAAACAAAAGATATGAGGTGAAGGCATCCTGCCCAAAAGTTTAGTTTTCGTAAATTATTTATATCTAAGTTCATATGAGAAGAGTAGTAATCAAATTAGATATCGACCCATGCAACCGAGATATTTCCGGCGTCTGTATCTGCACATAGATATCGGCGGCTCCAGAGGCTATGCATAACAGTGAATAATCGTATAATTTAAGTACCCAACAAAATAGTTCTGAACATGAAGACTCTGGAAGGAAGGTTATGGCTGATCGAGTATTGGTAACAGGAGTAACAGGCTATATAGGGCAGCACTGTGGTGCGGAACTTTTACGACAAGGGTACGAGGTCTTAGGGACTATCCGATCGTTAGAGAAAGCAGAAGCAGTTCGTGAAGGAATAGCGAAGGTAGCGCCTGTAGAGAAACTTAAATTCGTTGAAGCGGACCTCACGAAAGATGAAGGCTGGCAAGAAGCGATGGTTGATTGCAGATATGTTCTCCATGTCGCCTCTCCTTTCGTTATCGCCAATCCCGATGATGAGAATGAGATAATTTCTCCCGCAGTAGACGGAACATTGCGAGTGTTATCAGCTGCGAAGGAAGCAGGTATTCAACGAACCGTAGTTACGTCTTCTTTGATAGCGATAATCGCCGGCAAGCAAAGTGGTCACTATGGAACCGACTCATGGTCTGATCCAGAAGCTGAAATAGGTACCTACGCAAAAAGTAAAGTCCTAGCTGAACGGGCTGCTTGGTTATTTGCTGAAGAAAATAGCCTTGATTTAGTAGTGATAAATCCAGGTGGAGTTATGGGGCCAACTTTGACAGGGAAAGTTGAGGGCGAGAGTCTAACAATGATTTCTGATATTATTAACGGAAAATATCCGTTAGTTCCTGACATTAGCGTCGGCTTTATCGATGTTCGCGATGTTGCAAAACTACACGTAGCAGCTTTGTCTGCTGAGGGGGCTGGGGGAAAACGCTTCATTGCGTCTTCAGATGAGCCAATGCACTTTACAGAAATCACCGGAATTCTAAAGGATGCTGGGTATAAAAAAGCGTCAACGAAGCAGGCACCAAAGTTCCTCTTGAGAATTATGAGTATCTTCGATGAACAAGTTAAGGGCCTATTGCCTTTGGTCGGCCAACGTCAAACAGTCGATAATCGTGAAACTTATGACATTCTTGGCTGGGATCCTATTTCGATGGACCAGTCTTTAGTGGAAACTGCTGAGTCGATCACATAAAGGAAATTCGCTCTGTCTTTGCGAAGGCTAGAACTAGGACTGGATAGTTCAAGAGATTTTGTCCCAGAATAAGCTCTCTTTGCATTTTCCTGATCTTCGTGAACCCATGCGGCTAGTATCTGTGCTACCTACAAAGCTAAGGTCCAGCTATGGAAGAGCTTCACGACTCATATCTAGAAAATGCCATTGGAGGGACCCCGCTCGTTCCGTTGACAAATCTTACTAATCCCTCATCTGGGCAAGTATGGCTAAAAATTGAAAGCGGAAATCCTACGGGAAGTTATAAAGACCGAATGGCATATGCTGTGATCAGAAACGCATTTGCTCGCGGAGATTTAAAAACCGGAAGCCGTTTGGTCGAATATACCGGGGGAAGTACTGGAACTTCATTGGCGCATATCGCAGCCCGCACGGGAGTTAAGTTTATTGCTGTTTCGTCCGATGCTTTTGCCCAATCGAAAATTGATTCAATACTCGCTTATGGGGCGGAAGTGATTCTCATTCCAAGTGAGAACCGGAAGATCACTCCAGCCCTTATCTCTGCTATGCGTGAAAGAGCATACGCAATCTCGGAAGAACCAGACACTTACTACGCTGACCAGTTTGGATCACCAGATGTTATCGAAGGGTATGAGCCTATGGGGCAAGAAATCGCTGATCAGATAGGAGCAGAGATAGATGTTTTCTGTGCAGGTGTAGGAACAAGTGGTGCATTTACCGGAACTGCCAAAGGATTGCATCGAGCTGGCTTTCAACCAGACTTAGTTGCGCTGGAACCCCTGCAATCTCCCTTTTTGACTACTGGTGAAGGAGGCCCCCATAGAGTTGAAGGAATTGGTTTAGGTTTCGTTCCTCCATTTCTTGACCGCGATCAATGCAGTGAGATACGGACAGTAGACGAGAATGAGGCAATGCTTATGTGTCGAAGACTTGCGAGTGAAGAAGGTATTCTTTGCGGTCCTTCAACGGGTTTAAATGTTGCTGCAGCTCTTGCTATAGCTGCTGAACGAGGCCCTGACTCGGTAGTGGTTACTTTAGGCTGTGACCATGGGTCGAAATATTTTAGCAGCGATGAATTGTGAATCAGGCTCCGCATCCAACCATGAGTACTTGTTGGAAGCCTTCTCCATCATTTCCGGATTCGAGGATATGCGTTGAGCTTCCTTCGTAGTATTGATATTGGAATGTTATTTCCATGCGGTTATCTCCGTTTAAGTCAGCTACAGCTACCAGTCGTGCGCTATAGAGAATTCCGGATCCTTCGTGTGTGAATACATCACCTGCAATTAATTGCTGAGTGACGTCTTCTCCGAGAATTTCTCTTATCAATAGGATTGAGTAGTCGCCTGGAGATGGAGAAATTAAAGAGCCGGAAATTCTTTCAGCGCCGATAATAACTTCATCGATACCATCACCTTCTAGATCAGTACGGATCAAAGTAATTAAGTTTGGATCAGGGTCCACGATTTCAAGATCAGAAAGGACTTCTCTTACAATTCCTTTGTAGACTTCGGATTCAAAATCAAGCTGCTCAATATCGTGGGGAGTTAAATCCCACTTGGATGAGATAGCTATTGGGTAGGTGTATGGTGACCCGTCAGCATCGAACATGGGATCGTCGATTTCTATTCTTGCGGTAGATCCAGGAAGGGCCCCACAACCTTCCATTGGTTCTGAACCTGTAACGCCGGTATTTGTTGGGCTTCCTGTTCTGAGGACTTTGTAGGAATCTCCTGCTTCTGCCGGGATAGTAGAAGGATCAACCGGCAGCCCGCTTACTCCTACCCATTCACCGTTAATGCTCCAGCCTAGAACACCTTGTCTAGCCACGATTACGTTGCTTTCATAGGTTATTTCTGGTGCTTGTGGTCTAGGGACTTCTGCCTCTTCATTGGGGTGCGGTCCAAGTGAAACCACAACTGTCACTTCTGTGCAATCAGGTACTCCTCCGTTCTCAGGGGTAAGGGTAGTGATGATATGTCCTTCAGGTACCTCATCGTTGTAGGCGTCAGCATAGTTAATGTCATCTGGTATAAGAGCGTAATCAAACCCTTGGTTTAAGATAATAAGCTCTGCTTCATCTACAGTTAGACCTGTCAGTTTGTCCCAATCAAATGCGATGCACCAGTGCATTCCTTCAGAGAGAGTTGGTGGTGGTTTCGGTTCGCTTCGCCATATCTCGACACTGATGGGGTCGTAATCGATGCTAATCATTGCACCCCTCGAGTTGTATGCGGTAACAGCAAGTTCTTCAACTGTCATATCATCTGCATCCTCATCCACGAACAGGGATAGGCTCTGCTCTGTATCCCAGTCGTCGGATTTGAACGTCAACGAAGAGGGGCTAAATCTAAGAATTCTAAGGTTCGAGGACTCGAATTTTATTGTGATGTCCCCATCGCTAGGGTCTGGTTCACTGATACTAACAATGAGGGTATTTTCCCCACCTGCTTCTACAGGCACAGGGGAGGGGAGGTACAGCACCTTAATCGATGAACCTGTCTGGGAAGGTTCAGAAGTTTCGGAAGGTTCAGAAGTTTCGGAGGGTTGAGGAGTAGGTGTAGCGATGGTGTCAGAATCTCCGCAGCCTACGAGACTAGACATCAGAGCTCCGACAATTATGATGCCTGTTGCTACCCCTTTAACCATACGAACGAGTTTAAGGTAGGTTTACGGTATGCGTAAATTTCATGGTTCATTCAGGTTCGAACGCGTAGACTTCTCAAAGGGAGTCAGGCTGGTTACTCGTATTCTTGGTTTATGCCCGGTATTGGAGGGGTGGAGAGAGTGTGAAATTATGAAAGAGTTTCATTTGGTGCAGTTAGGGTGGCAGCGTGTCGCAAATTGACGCAGGAGATATTGTATCGCTCGGGGTCGGGTTACTCGTAATGGCGTATGTGGTGTATTGCTTGATAAATCAGAAATTCTGGAATCGTAGAGTTAATGGATGGGGGACGAAAGAAGAACACCCGAGAGTTTTCATGCTGAACATCACTATCGGAGCGTTTATCGTATTTTGGGCGATTATCCGGTTTATTTTTTTGAGCTGAACTGATGAGTGCTTACGAAGCAGCTCCAACAATCAGCATTATGATTCCGACAATAAAACTACCTATCCCTAGTAGAGCAGCATAATTTGGGATGTCTTGAGGGTGCGCCCTGAAATTACTTGCGATGCCCGCTGCCCAGATCGCTGCAATCAAACTGATAATGGTTACAGGATTTCCGCCACCCACAATCAACGCAATTACATTTATTATGACACCTAAAAAAGCCATATATCACCTTTAAAATAGGTGTGTTTAAGGTTGGCATCATTCAGTAATAGTCCATGTGTGCCCATTGCCGGTCTCTAGTCCACGTCGAGAAAGATACATTCACCGGGGCATTCTTCAGCGGCGTCAATTGTTGCTTCAACTAGGTCATCAGGGACATCCACGGGTTCGTGAAAACTATGCGTTGGTTCAGTGGGGGCTTCTGTCCCCGCTTCTCTCACGTAGTAGAGGCCATCTTCAGCGCCAAAGAAAATCGCCGGAGCGATCTCTTCGCAGATACCGTCACCGGTACACAAATCCTGATCTATCCATACCTTAATTCCGCTCATAATACCGCCTGGTTTGTTCGAGTGTGTGAGACAGTCAAAGTCACGCGTTTATCATACAGGATAATTGGTTCGTAGATGTAGGTCTTATGTCACATCATTCAAATAGTCTTGATTCCAGATTATTGGCGGCATGTGCTTGCGAAGGTGATTGATGATAGCCACTAGATGGAGGGTGTTTACAGGGGTTTCTGGTCATACCTTCATCAATCACAAGCAGAGGTCCGATCCTGGACCACCTCCGCGCATACACATTGCGCGGTACTGTGCATCAGTAATTATTAATGATCCATCAGCTTGAGTTGAAGTAGAGAAAGTAAATCTAATTCCAGAATTTGAATCGCCCATGAGTCCAATAACATCAACCGAAATAATATTGTTGGCATAATCAAGTTCTGAAATAACGATCCGCATCGGTCCACCTTCAGCATTCGGATCACGCTCATATTGATCTTCAACATCGGATAAAAAGTCTTCAAGATTTTCTGCGGTTAGTCCGACCCAGTTGTCGGGGCTGAAATTTTGCCAAGGATCCGCCATCCTGCTCAGGTAATAAGAGGATGCCCACGCTCCTGACCCACCGTCCCATGAAATGCACCACCAGATTGATTGCGGTAACTGCCTAGCAAATCCTAGTGCCACTACTGTGTCATCAAGCGGATCAAGTGTTCCAACAAGCGGGGAACTCACACCGGGGTCTTCGTGAATTTCTAGAATGTCCCAATGCTCAACGCCTACTACAGCGATAACAGATCCCGCTAATGGAAGGTAAAGCCATTCATCAGGGTTAAGAAGTGTGCCGACGTTTGTTGTGGAACAATCTCCCTCGAAAGGC
>CACFFD010000034.1 GCA_902565595.1 Actinomycetota bacterium | reverse complement strand
ATCTTTGGATCGCAGTACGATATTTTTTGCCCCATCGATGCATGCATTACGATTTTGCGTTACAAAAATGGTTGTGAAGTCCGACTCTATAATTGCTGGACCTTCAACTAGATCTCCAGCTGATAAGGCTGCAACTTCATGTACAGGGACATCTTCAAAAGCATTTCCTGTCCACACTGATCGAGATGATTCGGCATCTTTGGGTTGAAAATCTCCCGAGAAATCTGGATTTGCCAACTCAGGATGTGGGGAAGGAGCAGTCGCCTTCACTCGGACGCTATCCCACACCACAGATCCTGCTTCGGTAGAAGCTCCCGATGACAAGATGTCTTTCGCTTCAGCTATAACAGCATCGGTCACTTCGCTCTCAAGACCAACGTGGGCCTTGGTTTGTGGATCAGCTTCTAAAGTAAACCCTGCTTGGATTTCGTAGGTGACGCTGGATGCATCAAATCCTTCTCCCAACATGTCTCTTTGCGCTTCTTCTTTCATGCTGTCAACCATGTCGTCGACTGAAGCATCGGATGACTCTTCAACTACCGATGTTTCGTAGAGGTGGCTGATATCCATTCGAGATGACCCGTAGGCGCTAAAAACTGGGCTCATCGGAAAACAATATGCTGTAGGCACATTAATAAGATCAGCGACAGTTGCTACATGGGTAGGGCCACCTCCGCCGTATGCGAAAAGAACATCAGCGTTGATGTCTCGGGCTTCTCCATAGGATGTCAGGCCATCAGCGATTACTTGATCGACAGTTTGCCGTATTCTCCATGCGGCTTCCTCAACGGAAATGCCTAAAGGCTCAGCAATCTGTTCGGTGATTCCCTGACGGGCTTTTTCGATATCAAGATTTCGGCCACCTCCAAGAAATGTTTCTGGATCCAGATAGCCCAGAACTAGGTTTGCGTCGGTAACTGTCGGCGAGTCTCCCCCTAACCCGTAACACATCGGCCCGGGGTACGCTCCTGCACTTTGTGGTCCTACCTTGACTTCGCCATCTTCTACACGGGCTATCGAACCGCCACCTCCACCCAAAGATTCTGCAACGATGGCAGGAACATCAATACTGACGCCATCAATAGTGACAGAGCTTTCGACACCCTTCCAGATCTCGCCTACAGCTCCGATGTCGGTGCTGGTTCCACCAATATCCAGAGTAAGGCCTGATTGAACGCCAATATCAGCGCCCAATTCATTGCTGCCCACAAGTCCGGCGGCAGGGCCAGAATTATATGTGTGCGCAGCGACGCTTTTCGCTACACGCGCTACAGAACCATTTGCATGCACGACAAGAAGTGGTTTGGTATAGCCGCGTCTACGTATTTCCTCTTCTGCCTTGTACAAGTGCCGAGCCAGCCCGTGGTGGATGTAGGCAGATATCAATGCGGTACGAAGTCTTAATCCATCGTCTCTGCTCTGAGAGACCTCACTTGATACCAATGTTGGAAGTGACCCTAGGAAGTGCCTGGGGAATTCATTCCGCACGATTTCTCGAATCTGCGTTTCCGCAGCATTGCTCTTGTGACTTCCTTTAATCCCTATGACAAGACCTCGAGCGCCTGCTTCTAGGAGATCTATGACCTTTTTTCGGATTTGGTCCTGATCTACTTCGCCCTCTATCTCTCCAGTTTGTCCTATCGAAACGGGAACACCCAAAACAAGGTTTTGGGAGAGAAGCCACTCATATGCTGAGCCTTCAGCTGCCTCTCCGTACAGATCTCCTTCATGGCCATCTGAGACCAGAACTCCCAGATTCGGGCCAGTCCGTTGAATAATTGTGTTCGTTCCGTATGTGGTTGAATACCTAATTACCGAAGTTTGCTTTAAGGTTTCGGTAAGACTCATGCCGAGACGCTCCGAAGCCGTCTCAAGGCAATTGAGAAACCCTTCTGTTAGATCATGAGGTGTTGTATCAACTTTAACGCTAAAGGCTTCACCATCTTGAGTGATGAAACCATCGGTAAAGGTTCCCCCCGTGTCTATGTCAATAGTGATGCTCACTATTACCCCCTATTTGCTATTTTATTTACGCATGCGTAAAAAAGTAATCTTTCTTTCCCTAGATTTCAACTTTTCTTTGTCATTCTTTAAATATTCGTTGAATAAGTCCTGACGAAGAAACCGAAAGGATCAAAAATCCACCGGTCACAATTGAAGGCCAATAATTTGGCCACCCCATAAGAGCAATTCCGCTGAATGTGACTTTTAGAAACAGCACGCCAGTAAAGGTTCCCAAGATATTGAATTCCCCATTCCGGAACGTAACAGCCCCTAGAAAGCACGCTGTAAACGCCTCTAGTAGGAATGAGTCACCGGACCCAGATGAGGCCACGCCAGTTCTCGCAGCTAGAAGCGCTCCAGCTCCGGCAGCGCACATGCCGCAAATAACGAAACCCATGATTCTGTATCGTGAAACACGGATTCCGGATAAGCGCGCAGCAGTCTCATTACCTCCGATTGCATCGAGGCGACGACCAGCTACTGTCCTGCTAATCAGGAACCCAAGCAACAAAAGAACACCTACCATAAACCAAAGAACAAGTTTGGGCTGGAAAAAATGCCAGTCCGGCCACTTAGTGTTCGCAACATTCTTAAATCGATTGTTTGTTGGCAGGTCGCGATCACGCATCCAACGGTGAACTCCAACCAGTATCGCCCCTGTTCCTAACGTAGTAACGAAGGCATTTATACGGAAGACGGTTACTATCAGACCATTAAATAATCCAATAAGCGCTCCAACCGCCAACGCAATAAGAATTGCGAAAAGGATCTTCCAGTTTCCCGGCGCAATTGCCTTATCAACACTAGCTATTGATTCTGGGTCAACAAACTCGACAGCAACAATCCCCCCGAGTCCTACTGCCCCAGCGATAGATAAGTCAAAATCTCCGACAATAAGAACCAAAGTAAGCCCGCCGGAAATAATTCCAAGCAAGGCGCAGTTATTTAAAATCACATGCCAATTGGCTGTGGTAAAAAATCGATCAAATCGCATAATGCCAAAAAAGGCAATTTCAGCGAGAAGAACCATTACTGGTGCCCACCTACTTAGCAGGCGTGGGTCAATTTTTGATTTATCAAACAATCTGGGCTTTTCACTTACTGTCTCTGACATAACTCTTCCATTTTTTGGTATCTATTGGGGCGGCGGCTAACCCGCCGCCCCAATAGATTACTAACTTTATACCTACCGGCTTAGTAGTCGTCTACAAGCTGTGATGTTTCAAAGACTGGTGGATCGTTGAAAATACCGCCAGACCCTGCTTCAGGTATATCCATTCCAGGTAGCAACGTGGTCGTTGGAACCAATGTATGCTCTGGTAGTGGTACTCCGGAGAGTGCCAACGCAAGGTATTCACAGGCTAGTGCGCCGATCTGAGAGTTTGCTTGGGCGATAGTTGCCGTGAGCTTCCCTTCGCGCATCCAGGCGAAACCTGTCTCTTCATCACCGGTGTAACTGGTGGTGATAATATCATCGCGTCCGGCATCTTCAATAGCTTGAAGTACACCAGCAGCTGGGACGTCCCAGTGGGAGTAGATTGCTTTTACATCTGGATGGGCTTGAAGTCCAGCTTCAGTGGCTGCACGGAAGCCTTCAATCGTTCCATCACCGACAAATTCTACGATCTCGATGTTAGGGAATGAATATTCCAGCACTGAATATGCGATATGTGTTCGGATATCAAGGGTTTCGATACCAGGAAGGATTGCGAGAGCAAGTTTTCCTTCTCCGCCCATTTCATAACCAATGAACTGGAATAGGAGTGCATGACCCCAGTCGTGTTCTTTGATATCGATTGAACCCGGCTCATCGAAGTTATACGTGCTTACGAATGGTGTTCCGTTTGCATTTGCTTCATCGATAATTGGCCTCATAACCGCACCTGGATTAGAGATGTTCCAAATCGCATCATCACCTCGTCCGAGGAATGTTTCACCCGCCTGCACCATAACAGTTGGGTCGAAATTCGAGTCGATGATATCCATGGTTCCACCGTTGGCTTCAACGATCGGAGCACAAATATCTGACTGAATCGTTGCTTCAGGGACTTGGAGCACCCTTACCACACCGATGGTTTTCCCTTCAAAGACGCCGAAATCGACTTCTCTTCCAGATTGGCTCTGCTCAGCTGATAGCACACCTACATACCCCTGCTCTTCTCGGGGAGTTAAGCGCTGATCGCCTGAAGCAGTAAGATCTACCTCGTCGCTATCGCTAGAAGTATCAGCCGAACTGTCAGATGAACTGTCAGATGAACTGTCAGATGAACTGTCAGATGAACTGTCACTTGAGGTTTCACTTGCTGCCGATGAAGACCCGCTGTCATCATCGTCGCCGCATGCCGCTGCAACAAATGCAAAGGCCACGAGGATCGCAAGCAATCCCATAATTCTTCTCTTCTTCATATATTTTCCCTCCATATTTTTTTGGGTTTCATGCAGCCTCCTCTTTGTAGCAGGCTTGCAAGATCTCATTTTCAGTTACTGGACCATCAAGAATGGTCACTACTTTTCCTTCGGTAAGGACTAGGACTCTGTCAGCTACGTCAGCTATTTCTCCGAGCTCTGAAGAGACAACGAGGACAGCTGAGCCAGCAGCTGCGAGGCGTCGAAGTTCAACTAGGATTTCAGACTTACCGGCAATATCAACCCCTTTAGTGGGTTCATCAACTAGAAAGACTTTTACGTCTCCACAGAGCCATCGGCCAACAACGACTTTCTGCTGATTCCCTCCAGAGAGTTCTCTGACCAGCTGGCGAGGTCCGGTTGTCCGAATCATAAGGCGTTCAATCTGTTCATTTGTCTTGCTATTTTCAGCATTGACATTTGGAATTCTTAAGAACCCACGGGCAAATGAAGCCAGGTGTGACATCACGGTATTAACCCTGATAGACCTTTCAGAAAAGAGCGCCTGGTCCCTTCTGTTCTCAGGCAGCATGGCTATGCCTCTATCTACGGCATCAGACGGCTGCGCAAAGTTCACAACTTGCCCCTCTAACTTGATCGTTCCGCTCTCAACGCTTCTTTCCCCATAAATTGTTTCTAATAATTCAGTTCGACCTGAACCCACCAGTCCTCCCACTCCCAGAACTTCTCCTTCTCGTAGATCGAAGGTAACTCCTTCAAGAGGGCCGCTTGAAAGATTGTCGACCTCGAGGATTGGGAGCCCAGGGGAATCTTGAACTTCAGATAGAGGCGAGGAAACTACCTCATCGCCCGCTACTAGATTAACGAGCTTTTGATAGTCGACATCAGCGATATTATATGTTCCGATGGTTTTTCCTGCGCGTAAGGTAGTAACCCGATCGCAAAGGTCAAGTACTTCCTGTAGTCGATGCGATACAAAAACTACCGCAGCTCCTTTTGCTGTAACTTCCCTAACAACTCGGAATAATATCTCGACTTCATGTGATCCAAGGGCTGCTGTTGGTTCATCCAAGAATATAACCTTTGCTTGTTGCATCGACACGCGCGCTAGCGACACGAGCCACTGCGTCGCTACTGGAAGGTCACCGACAAACGTATTGGGGTTAAGGTCGGGAAGAAAATCAGAAAGGGCATCAAGTGCCTGTGCATGTAACTTTCTCCGCGACACAATACCAAATTTTTTAGGGAGGA
Source organism: Actinomycetota bacterium (assembly GCA_902565595.1). Taxonomy (GTDB): domain Bacteria; phylum Actinomycetota; class Acidimicrobiia; order Acidimicrobiales; family UBA8592; genus UBA8592. The sequence goes on along the minus strand of CACFFD010000034.1, from coordinate 9,607 downwards.
CGCCGAGCGCAAGGTTCTCCGCTACAGTCATGCGACTCACAAGGGCGAGTTCCTGGTGAATGAATGCCAGTCCTAATTGGCGAGAGTGATTAGCGTCCTGAATTTCGACACTTTTGCCATCAATTTTTATTGTCCCACTATTTGCATCTTCTACACCGGCAAGGATTTTGATCAATGTGGACTTTCCCGCACCATTGGCACCTATAAGAGCGTGGATTTCACCTGCATTTACTTCGAAGTTTGCTTCTTGTAACGCCTGCACACCAGGGAAACGTTTCGATAAGGAAGATACGTCAAGTAAACCGGATGAGATCACGACACTCTCCTAGTTTTTCTAGACAAGGCTAGTCCTCTATCTTGCCCTTTTCTACTGGGAAAATATTTCCCCATTTTGTCCCCCCAGACACTTCTTCAAATTATTTACGCGTTCGTAAATTACCTTAGGTTTATATTGCACTGCAACTTCGTTTTTCGTTTTTAGCGTTTCACCCAGCCTTGACCCTTTGTGATCTCCTTAACTTTCATGAATCACTCCAGAATTATGTACTTCGATAATTTCGTCTTCTGTCAGCCCGAGCACATGTCTAAGGATATGCTCATTGCTCTCTCCTAGGAGTGGGGCAGGCTTTCGAATCGGTGTTCGTTGGCCATTAACCCTCCAGGGCGTTGCGACAATATCTCGCTCACCTGTTATTGGGTGGAGGCAAGCTTGACGCACATCAGTGCCAGCGAAAATCTCTGAATGTTCTGTGAGCCCAAGATCTTCTACTTTGGTTGCTGCACCACCAGAATTTCTACATTCACTCACGACGTGACTTGTTTCGGTCAAACTAGTCCATTTCTTGAGAGCCTCCAGAGATTCGAAAGGTGAATCCTCGCTTGATGACGTGTTTACGGATATTGCTACAAAATCACCGTCGCGGGTTTCAAAGATTCCTTCAAGTGCCGCAGTTTGAATCTCTGGTCTTTCTGGGGTCTGGATAAGGCTAGCCACGGCTTCAATCTGAGAACATTCATAGGTAGCCCCAATTCCTGTTTTTCGGGCGTGGAGACTTCCTGCTAGCGCTGCGAAAACACCAAAGAGGGCAGCATTTGGGTCACTCATGACAAATGTAGGTGAACCGATAAAATCATCATTCTGATCAGTCACAAGACTTTCATAGCCTCCAAGCGCAGAAAGCATAAGGCCGTAAGAGCGAAGAGACTCGATCGTGCTTCCGCGTCCGGTAGCACTAAGTGAGATGGAAACGAGACGGCTATTAAGCCGATCAAGTTCTTCGGGGGGTAGCCCAAGACGATCGAGGGTTCCTACCGTAAAGTTTTCAAGAAGAACATCTGATTCAGATATAAGGTCCTTCACGAGCTGGAGACCTTCTTCACTTTTCAAGTCTGAGGCAAAGCCAAGTTTATTTCGGTTGAGGCTTTGAAATGAATACGACGATTCCCGTCTTATCTCTTCAGGAATTGAACCTCGAAGACGTTCGACTCCTCTAGTCCGGTATAGGTCAAACCTTTTGTACCACTCCACCTTGACGACTTCCGCACCAAGGTCTGCCAAATGCTGACCCATCATTGGGCCAGCCCATACCCAGCAAAATTCAACAACTCGTAATCCGGTTAAAGGAAGGTAGACAGCAGACATACACCCCTCTCTGTTAACGGTTAAAGATCACGTCTATATAAACCAACCATTTGGTCGGATTAATTAAGATTGGCTTACCAGCAGAGGATTTGTCAAGTCTTCTCCCGCCTAATCTCCCCAAGGGCAAGCTGCTTCAATTAACATTTTTGACACTACCGTCAAAAATGCGATAAGCAGAACTATAGAAAACGACCAAACGTTCATCACAGAGAACAAAGTCATCAAAAAAACCGGATATAAAATACCTTTGGAACAAGATAAAAAATTGAGTAACCTCAACTTCTATGGGACGCATAGAAATCCAAGAATTCCTCAGGTGAGAGATTATCTATGGGCAGAATAGGAAAAATCACACGAGAAAGTATCGTTGAAGTGGCCACGGTCCTCATGCACGAACGCGGATACCTAGGAATGAGCCTCGAGGACGTGGCAAAACGCCTAGGCATCACTCGCCCTGCCCTCTATTACTATTACTCGAGAAAAGATGAGCTACTTCTCGATATACATCAAAGGGCGCGCGAGCGATTGGTCTCCATGTCCACAGACCTCTATAGACAGGAACTAGAACCAATTGAAACCTACTATCGATACATCCATAATCACTGTCTTGTGGTAACGGAACACGCTCCAGTCATAAGCATCATGTTTGACGACGTTCGCCACCTTAGTCCAGAAGAAAAGGGGCATATTTCGCGGCAGGAAAAAGATTCCATGATGCGCTTGACTGAAACATACCGGATCATTCAAAAAGATGGATATTTTCGAGATGATACCGAAGCACGCTTGGCGGTTGCGACGATGGTTGGAGCTTGTAATTGGATTGCACGATGGTTCAAACCCGGGGGTTGGAGTCCAGAGTATGTCGCTAGTTCGACGACGCGCAATCTAATTCGAGGTGTGACCACCCCAACGGGCCTAGATCTTCTGAACTCTCTAGGGCTAATGACTGAATCCGACTAAGAATTATTTCCTTCTGGTTGTACTATCCCATTGATAATGAGTGAAAGAATCGCTTCTCTAATTTCTTCTTTATCGAATCTCGTCCGTTTAGGATCGTACCATTCTACCAGCCAAGCAATCATCCCATTAACCAGTCGAGATAAGAGAACGGGGTGGATATCACTACGCACATCCCCGCTTTCCTGAGCTGCTTCAATAATCGCAGAGAGCCGCCGGTCATATTCCCTTCTTCGTTCCGTGATTCGTTCACCGGTAACGCTGTCAGGTTTCTGACGAAGCACAAGACTAACTTTGCCAAGATCGTTTAAAGTTTGATCAATAGCGAAAGTCAGGGCATCTATCATCGCCTCTTTTTTGTCACTTTTCTCCTCTGCCTGGGCCAAATTAATTTCGGCATCAGTTTGAGCTTCACTTGTCAACTTGCCCAATAGATCTTCTTTCCCATTCACATAGTGATAAAGACTCGATTTGTGTAAGCCGACGCTGTCAGCAAGTTGTTGCATACTTGCACCGTCATATCCCTCGACCAAAAAAAGATCTGCAGCTGCTTCTAACAAACGTTCTAGATTCTTGGGGTCAGTTTGTCTTGGCATGAAACTCCTCCCCTATCGAACAAACCTAAACTTGCATTCGCAACTTTGTCGACACATCTTAGCTAGTTTTCTTGCGCTAGCCTATCCCACGCGTCGCCCCGTCCACGATCCCGTAAGGCATGGCGTTCAATTTCCTGCTTGGTGATTGTTCGGGGGAATTCGGTCACGAACTCTACAAACCTTGGGACTTTAAAGTAGGCGAGATGCCCCTCACACCATTCGACAACTTCCTCCGGTTCGAGCTCCTCACCATCTTCAAGGTGAATATATGCTTTGATATCTTCTTCACCTAGATCACCAGGCACGCCAACAATCGCACAATCTTTCACTGCGGGATGCGTGGTCAGAACTTTTTCGACTTCAAATGCGGAAACATTTTCCCCGCGAACACGTACCCAGTGCGCTTGGCGGCCGACAAAGTGCAAGTAACCTTCCTCATCTAGGTATCCGATATCACCGCTGTGATACCAGAGATTCCTCCATGCTTGAATGGTTTCTTTCGGTTTGTTGATGTATTCCAGCATGAAACAATTCGCTCCATTGGGTCGAAGAAGTATCTGACCCTGTTCTCCCGCCGGGACAGGGCAGTCGTGTTCATCAACAATAGAGATATCGGCCCAGCCATAGGTTTTCCCACAGCTGTCTTCTGTTTTATCATCAATTCTCTCACTACAAAGAAGCACACCTACTTCAGTCATTGCATATACCTCTAGGAGGGGAATATTGAATCGCTCCTCGAATTCTTTCCGAAACGCAGACCGGACTTGGCCGGAAGCAATACCTATCCCGACTCTAACGTTGTGGTCACGGTCCTGAGGAGACGGGTCACGGGTTAAAAGAGCCGAGATCATCGTTCCGATTGGATCGATGATCGTCGCACCGGTTTCTCTCGCTATGTCCCAGTACTTTGAAACGCTGAACCATTTTGTCATGACACCAGTTGTCCCACAGTACAGTGGCCCCATCACTCCGAATTGTTGCCCGCCAACGTGAAAGAAGTGAGAATTAGCAAAATGAACATCGTCTGGCTGAGATTGTGTTATTTCTTTGTAACGCTCAGCGGCTCCAATGTAATGAAGATGTGGTGCTAGAACTCCTTTTGGCATGCTTGTACTTCCACCGGTATAGATGATCGACATAGGGTCATTAGGAGCTATTTCCACTTCCGGAAGGACATTGTCACCTTTGTATAGGTCATCGAATGGAATAAAATCGCTAGCACCCGAACCGCGCCATAGAATTTCAACAGGCTGATGCGTAAAATTTGGTCTTGCTTCCTTGTATACATCGATAAGGTCATTATCGACAATCAGTACCTTCGCGTTGGTATCGCCAAGACTGTACACAAGCTCATTGGGGGCAAGAGATACGTTCAATGACGCGAACACGGCCCCCAATTTGACACATGCATACCAGACTGCGGCGTGATCAATGGAGTTGTACATGAACGTAGCAACGACATCGCCTTTTCCTACGCCATACCCGATGAGAGTGCTCGCAACACGGTTTGATCGTTCATCCGCATCTGCATAAGTCAGTATTTCTCCGTCGCATATCAACAGTGGCTTCTCGCCCAGTGCAGCTCTCGCGAGAAACACATCCCGCATATTGGTATGTTCAATCTCAATTCCGTTTAGTAACACTTCTCTCCTATTCAAGTGGTTAAGAGGAATTTGGCTTTGCTGTCCATCTTCCGGCGTCTCCTCCGAAGAGGGGTAGTGACACAGGTCCATGTTCATCAGAAGGGAGGGCTACCAGTGCCATTCCCCTCGTACTTAAATCGCCAAACTGATTTCTTCCTTCTATTTCTAGAGCAACAAAGGGGTGTTGATCAAACCACTTGCCAGTGATTTGTGCAGAGAAGAACGTCGTATGGCCGACAAGGTTTGGCTTGAGCACATCAACATCAACTTCTGCAAGGTGCGCGTTATCACCCATCCAGTCAGTAATCATCTCTATTACCCATGCAATTCTATGGAGGCCCACGTCGTAAGCTCCGCCCATGCCAACGTCTTTCCCCTCTTTGGAGGAAAAGTGGCCGCGAGCCGCCGAGTCCTTCGCACCAGTTTCCTTGTTGATCTCATAATCATCATGCCGGCGCCGGTACCGCACGGCATCTCCATGGGCCCCGCCATAATGAAGGGCGCCTTGAGCCCCCGTATACCATTGAAAAATTCGATTGAGAGTCAAAGGCTGGCTCACAGGCCCCACCAAATCACCAACCTGGGTCTTCTCCCATATCCTATCCACCTCACCTCGGCGAGATTCTGTTGTTAGTTCAGGTTCATAATTCGCCTCGGGAGCTGGTCGGCGCTCTTTCTCTTTTTGGCTTTTAGGTTTTTTCTTCTCTCGCCGCGGTGTGCGCGCGACCCGTCCTTCTGCAAGGCATAAAAGAGAGCCATCATCTCTTCGGTACGTGATTTCACCGGTTTGGAGTACCCATAACCCGAATCTCTTTCCAGTCTTTTCCTCCATCTTTGTGAAAACAACCGAAACATCAAATTTGTCATCAACGCGAATCACGTCATACCAACGCCACCGCGTGCCAGCATAGATCCACTGAACGCCCGGCAACTTTGGGGCGACAATAGTGGCATCGACAGAATAGAGGAAGCTTGGTGGGGCGAGAATCGAACCCCAACGTGTCTCCGATGCATATTGGGCGTGTCTCCAAAGAGGGTTCTTATCCCCAACCCCGTCAGCAAACTGCCTTATCGCGTCTTTCGTTGCATAGTCATTCCACTGCATCCTGTCACGACGTAGAGGAACACCGAGAAGTTCTCGGGCTTCTTGGATCGATGTTTCATCGATCACTCCCCATCGCTCAGGGGTAACTGTCACAGTCTTATCGGAATTTCGGAATAACGTCTTCCGCGAATTGTGCAAGCACACGGGCGTTCTGTTCCCGAGTGTTATATGGAGGGAAGTGCAAGATCAACGAATCAGCGCCGGTGACTTCTTCCATGTACTTGATTTTTTCGATAACGCTTTCAGGTGAACCATAGATGATGGTGTCTTCACGAAGTTTTTCATAATCGGCACCTTGTAGCTCTTGTTGACTGGCCTCAGAAACTTTCCCAAGATATCCAGATGACGCAGCTCCGGTAAAGGAGTCAACATGCTTTATGACTGATTCCGATGCTTCTTCTTTCGCTTGTTCATCAGTATCAGCAACATACACCATACGGCCAATACCTATTGTCCCGTGTCCTGGATTAGCGTTGTAAGGCGCTTCCGTTTCTTCACACTTTTGCAGGTAGTACTGGCATTTCGGTGCAAGTTCAGAAATAGGCGTAAGGGTGGATGTCAACAAGCCGAGTCCATAGCGGGCGCAATTATCTATTGATTCATTGCTTGATGCCCCCATATACATGGGAGGGTGCGGTAGCTGAACTGGACGCGGCAGGATTTCATAATCTCCTGTGATCTTGTAATTGGGGAGGTGCGTTCCCTGATGATCAATTTGATGTGTGTGGAAAAGTTCCATCATCACTTCGAGCGCTTCAGCCTGATATTTCCTTCGGTTTTCAAAATCAGCACCCAGTGCTTCGAATTCATGCTCGCGATATCCTGACCCGATCCCGAATGCAACTCGTCCGTTGGTTAGAATATCGACGAAAGCGATGTTCTCTACCAGACGAACGGGGTTATGCAGCGGAACGATCATTACCCCGCTGCAGAGAGTGATGTTCTCGGTCTGCGATGCAAGGTACGCAACGTACATCAGTGGGTCTGGAAGGATTCCATATCCGGTACTTGCGTGATGCTCGGCTATCCAACACATGTCATAGCCGCGTTGATCAGCCTCTATGATTTCTTTCGTCACCCTCTCATGGATCTCACGATATGGGTACTCTTCTCGTTCCCTATCTGGCTGTGATATTTCAATAATTCCAAATTTCATAATTTCACCTTTTCAGTTGTCAATAATACTCGTTGTTCTTTCGCTTTCCGTCAATGGCCAGCTCCAACCAAATCTTCATTCATTTCACTTCCGTCAGAATCTCCACGAGGGATAATTTCAAACGGCAGATTTGCAATCTGGTTTTCGTTGAAAGTTCCCGCTCGGGTTATTCCCCGCTCGAGCAATTCATTAGCGGAATATACAGGCGCAAGAGTCGCACCTGTGCGTACTGATTTCTCCAAAAGCTCATCGCGGCCGAACTTGGAAAGAGCTTCTGTCAATAATTCATCAACTTCGTCAGGGTTGGCTGCCAACTCAAATGGATCATCGAACCTTGGATCATCTGCCCATTGTGGTCGACCAATAACGTCACGAATCGCTTCCCAATCTTTTCTGGAGCGGCCGACAATCCCAACATGGCCGTCTTTGCATGCGAAGTACCCTTGAGGATAAATTCCGCCATGTTCAACAGCGACACTTCCATTTCTTCGCCACCCTTGCTCGACCTCAGCATGGTTCCCAGCGTTCTGATCGGCAAAAGAACGAAGGACATCAGCACTAGCGATATCGACCCTTCGGCCAGCGATCTCATTTTCAAGCTCTATACCCATAAGGGCTGCAAGCGCCCAGTTGGCCCCAATAAGCCCACACCACTTTTCCGGAATATCAAGTGGCAGGGCCAGAGGCGAACCATCCGGATGACCAATTACCCAGGACACCCCAGCCGCAGCTGCCGCATGTAAGCCATTCCCGTCCCAACCTTGCTGGAAGTCCCATAAGATGATTCTGGTTATCCCGCCGACCGGAGGATCCAGAGAGGGTGGACCGGCAGGATTACCAGCTTCAACGACAACTTGGCAGTCTTCAGTGTTGGAGGTCTCAATCCCGATTTGATGTAGCCAATGACGGGCGTAAAACACAGAAGCTGTTTCTCCGAGTACGCTCACGCGAGGAGACCCTGCTGAACCTGAAAAATCAAGTGCCCGCATATCTTCTCCCCGAATGTTGATTACCAACCATACGGTTGGTCTATAAATATACTTACACTTTTCAAATAAATATGCAAGTAAAATCAGAACATTTACAAAAAACACCTCATCAACGAATGTTCTTGCAGTTTTTAGAGAACTGAATTATGTTGTGAGTACCAACCATATGGTTGGTTATTATCGTTAAATATTTTATCAAGACATTTAGGGGGAAGAAATATGAGCGTAAGTGACCCATTAGGTGGTGTAAAAGCCAGTGACAGTGTTTCACTCGATCCGATGCAAATCATCACCGTCGACGACATTGAATTTGAACCATACATAGATGAAACGGGGAAGGTCCCTCCAGGAGCCGCAATGAAATTCCTCATGGACCCGGAACGTATTAATCCCGCATACAAGGAAGAAGCCGGAAATGCCGTGGCCATTTCTCGATTTGACCCAAATTATGTGGCCCCATCTCATTGGCACCCATCGGACACCATCTACATCATTAAGTCCGGAGAGTTCCATGTCCAAGGTGAGGGATGCTACCTTCCTGGCGATTTCCGCTGGGTTCAGGGTGGCACCGCATATGGATCAGAGATGGCGGGACCAGAAGGTTGCGAATTCTACCTGATCAGTCTTGGTCCATTCGATGTGATCATGCCTGAAGACCAAGAACCACCTAACGGGTATTGGCACGAAATCTTAGGCGCCGAAGAAGACGCTTAAACTTTCTCTTTCTTTATCAACTCGACATAAAACCATTCTACTCAATTCCTCACTAGGGGTTAATGTGGATTGGCACTAATCGCCTTGCCTTATGGATTCAGGTTAGATAAGAACGTGAGATTTGAAGACCTCTAGTTGGTTGTCGGAAATCTGAAGTGCTTCGCGCCTAAGGTCATGCCAGGTTCCGTAGTTGTCCGCAACTGCTGTGAATGTGGCTTGGATCATGTCTCGATGTGTCAGCATCAAGGTCTTAAGCGCCCGTAATGATTCTGGGTCTACGTCGTCTTCGCTGATGCTGCGTTCGACGGCGAGGCGTTCACGCCAGACAATGACCCGCTCGTTAGCCCGTTCCTGAAGAAGTTCATTTGTCAGAAGGTAATCCCCGATCACCACCTCGTCGGGCACGTCGAGAAATTTAAGGGTGGCTGCTGCGACAAATCCTGTTCGGTCTTTTCCGGCGGTGCAGTGAAACAGGAGCGGGAGATTCTCTGGATTGAAGATGTATTCCATGACTGGGATATACCGGTGAATGTTGTGGGTGATGATTTCCGTGTAGTACCTGACGGCTTCGCCGAGGATGATTCTCGCGGCATCGGGCTCGTGGGCTCTCGCTGCCGCTTCAGCGAAGGCGTTGTCCGGATCGGATACGGAAATGTGTTTGTTTGTTTCTTCTGCAAATTGGGGGTTCGGTCGTTCTTCAACTTCGTCATCGCGCCGAAGGTCGATGATGGTCCGTAGTTTTAGGTTTCGGTATATCTCTTTCTGCTCTGGGGTGAGTTCTGACATGTGTCCACATCGGTAGAGG